>JAGRPD010000197.1 GCA_020439875.1 Verrucomicrobiales bacterium | reverse complement strand
CCGGTTTTCCGGAGGGCATCATGGGGCCGGATCTGATGATGCGGATGCAGCAGCAGGCGGAGAAGTTTGGTGCCCGGATGGACTATGTGACGGTGGCTTCGGTGGTGCGTCGGGAGGACGGTGTGTTTGAGGTGAAGGCGGAAGATGGGCGGGTGATGGAGGCGCGGTGCGTCATTGTGGCGACGGGTGCCTCACCCCGTCATTTGGGTCTGCCGAATGAGAAGCAGTTGATCGGGCACGGTCTGACGAGCTGTGCCACCTGCGATGGAGCCTTTTACCGCGATGTGCCGGTGGCGGTGATCGGTGGGGGAGACAGTGCCTGTGAGGAGGCGATGTTTTTGACGCGCTTTGCTTCGAAGGTGTATTTGATTCACCGCCGCGATGAGCTGCGGGCCTCCAAGATCATGGCGGAGCGAACGCTGGCCAACGCGAAGATCGAGCCGGTCTGGAACAGTGTGGTGACGGAGTACCTGACGGATGAAAAGGGCGAGATGACTCGGGTTCGATTGCGGGATACGGTGGCGGAATCGGAGTCCGAATTGGATGTAAAGTGCGTGTTCGTGGCGATCGGTCACGTGCCGAACGGTGGCTTCTTGGGAGATCTGGTGGATCGCGATGAGAACGGCTACATTTTGCAAACCAAGGGGACGGCGACAAAAACGCCGGGCCTCTTTGCGGCCGGAGATGTGGCGGATCACGTGTACCGCCAGGCGATCACGGCGGCGGGACAGGGCTGTGCGGCAGCGCTGGAGGCGGAACGTTTCCTGGCGGGACACGGTGAGGGATGAGTGACGCTGCGGTGCGGTGACTCCCAATCTGAAGTTCCCGTAGGGATGAGCTTGTGTTTTGCTGACGGACGGGATTAGCTGGCGAGATGCGCTTTTTTTCTCGTCCGCTGCGCTGTGGGTTCCTGATCTTCATCACGGTTGGGTGCGCGGGGTTTGTGCCCTTGGTTGGAGCGCAAACTTTGGATGTGGATGCGGTGATGGAGGAACGGGATCTGGGGCTGCTGGAGCGGCTGGTGGATCGCGGGGAGTGGGATCTGTGCGTGCAGGTGGGTGAGGTGGCGGCGGCGCGTGGCATGCGATCACCTCGTTGGGCGGAGGTGCGAGTGGAGGCGTTGCAGCGTCTGGGTCGCTTGGAGGAGGCTCTGAAGGTGTTGATGGAGCAGCGGGCGGCGCTGCCGGATCACCTGCCGATGGCACTGCGGCAGCATGCGATTTTGTCGGCGCTGGGTCGGAAGGAGGAGGCGATGGCGGTGCTGCGGGAGGTGAACGCGGTGGCGCAAAAACAACCGCCCGCGAAACGGACGGCGGCGGATTGGGTGGCGTTGGGGCAGGCGGCGCTGGCGGCTGGGGCGGATGCGAAGCAGGTGATTGCGCGTTACTACCAGGTGGCGCGGCGGCTGGATCCGAAGAGCGTGGCGGCGTATCTCGCGGAGGGCCGGTTGGCTTTGGAAAAATGGGATCCGGCTCAGGCGGCGAAGGTGTTTCAAGAGGGGTTCACAGCTTGCGGCGAGGGAGCCGATTTGCGGCAGGGTCTGGCGGCGGCGTATTGGATGAGCGGTGATGCGGCTCGGGCGGAGGAAAATGTGCGCCGGGTGTTGGAGATGCAGCCGAACCATGTGGGGGCGCTGCTGATTCAGGCGGAACAGGCACTGAGGGCGGAGAAGTTCCTCGATGCGGAGGCGGCGATCCAGCTGGCGCTCGATCAGGATGCGGACCTGCCGGAGGCGTGGGCGATGCGAGCTGCGGTGGCTTTGATTACCACGCCGGATGCGGCGGCGGTGGAGCGGGCGCGGCAGGCGGGGCTGCGGCGTTGGAAGCGAAATCCAAATGTGGATCACACCTTGGGGCGGCTGGTGTCGCGCGCGTATCGATTCGCCGATGGGGCAGCCTGCCAGCAGCGGGCTCTGGAGATGGATCCGGATTTCATCCCGGCGAAGGCGCAGCTGTGTGAGGACCTGCTGCGGCTGGGGCGGGAGGAGGAGGCCTGGCAATGGGCGGCGCAGGTGCGGGCGGCAGATGGCTATCATGTGGGGGCTTTCAATCTGGGAAAGCTGGAGCAGGAGATGCAGAGTTTTCACGAGGAGCGGCGGGATGGTTTCACGCTGAGATTGCCGCAGCGGGATTGGGCGATCTACGGTGAGCGGGCTCTGCAACTGCTGGTCGAGGCCCGTCGGGTGCTGGGGGAAAAGTATGGGGTGAGTTTTGAGCGAGATGTGTTGGTGGAGTTTTTTCCCAGCCAGCAGGATTTTGCGATGCGGACGTTCGGTCGGCTCGGTGGGCAGGGCATCCTGGGGGCCTGTTTTGGCACGGTGGTGACGATGAACAGCCCAGGTAGCCTGGCGCATGGTCGCAACAATTGGGAGGCCACGCTGTGGCACGAGTTCTGTCATGTGGTGACGCTGACGGCGACGCGCAACCGCATGCCGCGCTGGCTCAGTGAGGGCATCTCAGTGTATGAAGAAGGGGTGCGAGATCCGGTGTGGGAGATGCGGATGACGGCGGAGTATCGAGAGATGGTGGAGGCTGGAAAAGCGATCCCGGTGAGCCAGCTGAGCCGCGCTTTCCTCGGGGCGGAGAGTTCGGAGGATCTGATGTTTGGCTATTATCAGTCGGGTCAGGTGGTGGCGGAGCTGGTGGAGCGGCACGGTGCGTCGGCCCTGCGGCAGGTGCTGCAGGATCTGGCGGCGGGCATGCCGGTGAATGAGGCGCTGCAGCGGCACACGACGTCGATGGCGGATTTTGAGGCGGCGGTGGATGCGCGATTGCGAGCCCGTGCGGCGGCCTTTGGCAAGGGGTTGGATTGGGCGGAGCCCGCTGCGGAGGAGGTGAACCCGGCGGACCTCGACAGCCTGCGGAGCTACGCGGAGCAGCATCCCAACAATGTCTGGGTGCAGCGGCGGATGCTGGCGGCTGAGGCGGAGGCGGAGCAGTGGGAAGCGGTGGAAAAACGGGCGCGTGCGCTGGTGGAGCTGGCTCCTGAGGATGGCTCGACGGATGCGGAGGCGTGGCAGCTGGCGGAGGCGTTGCGACATCTGGATCGACCCGACGAAGAACGGCGGGTGCTGGAGCGCGTGGCCTCGCGCGATGCGGGCATGCTGAGTGTCCTGCTGCGTCTGCAGGAGCTGGCGGCGGCGGCGGGAGATGAAAAAGCCGTGCGCTGGGCCGGAGAGCGATTGGAAGCGCTCAATCCTTTTTTGCGCACGCCATGGGAAGCGCGTGCTCGGGCGGCGGAGGCGTTGGGAGATTGGCGTGCGGCGGCTTCGGATTGGGAAAAGGTGTTGCTGCTGCAGCCGCCAAGTCCTGGCCGGGTGCATTATGATTTGGCCCGATTGTGGCAGGTGGAGGATCGGGAGCGTGCCCGCTCTCATGTGATGGAGGCTTTGCTGGCTGCACCGCGCTTTCGGCAGGCGCATCGATTGCTGTTGAAACTGGAACCTTAAAGAATTGAGCCGATGAGAGCTTGCATGGCATCGATGGGTGTCGCGTTGGGCCTGCCGCTGGCAGGTGCTTGGGCGCAGACCGCGCTGGATTATTCGGGAGGGCTACTGCAGCAGGATTTCGATACGCTGCCTCGCCAGGGTGCCTTCACCCTGCCTGTGAAAGGGCCGCTGGAGCTGACGGCGACACCGATCGATGCAACTGGCATGATGGGCTGGGCGATGTACGCCAACCTGGGTCCGAGTCTGCGGTTTGAGGTGAGCGATGGGATTTCCTCCACCTCTACCACGGCCTCGTTCGGACTGCCGGGAGACGTGGATCGGGCGTTGGGCGGTATTTCCAGCAGTGCGTACAAAGCGCGGGTCGGTCTGCTGCTGCGCAACACGACGGGTCAGACCTTGACCCAGTTCACCCTGGCCTACGCGGCGGAGCAGTGGCGCTACTCCGGCACGGGCGTCAATACGGCGACCTTCAGTTACCGCATCGCCTCCACGCCGCCCGTGTTGGATTCGACAGCGGGCCTGACGGTGGTGCCCGCGCTTTCCATGACCTCGCCCGTGACGAGCGGTGCGGTGGGGGCTCGAAACGGCAATGCTTCAGAAAATCGCACCTGGCTCAGCCATACGGTCACCGGCATTTCTTGGCCGGACGGGCAGTATTTGATGCTGCGTTGGCAGGATGAAGATGATGCGGGCTCTCCAGATGATGCGCTGGCGGTGGATGACCTGCTTTTCTTTGCACCCGCTACACCTGCAGCTGCACCGCAGGTGGTCTCGATGTGGCCGGAAAATGGACGTTCGCTGGTGCTGACCGACGCGGAGGGTGTGGTGGGATTTTCGGAACCTGTGGCAGCGGCTGCGGGTGCGTTCGAACTGACGGGCTCCGTCAGCGGCACGCTGGCGGTGACGGTGAGCGGTGGTCCGCTGCGGTATGAAGTGCGGGCTACCCAACCCTTTGCGGCGGGAGAGACGGTGACGCTGCGGGTGGTGGCTGCAGCGGTGACGAGCAATCAGTCGGCGGCCGTGCTGCCTGCGGATGTGACCTCATCCTTCACCGTGCTGCCGGATGCTGCGAGCGTGGTGCTGCCGATTCACACGGTGCAGGGCGCTGGCATGGTGAGTCCTGCCCTCGGCGGCGTGGTGACGATCGAGGGGGTGGTCACGGCGGCATTCCAGGGCGGCTATCCAGCTCTCGGTGGTTTCTTTTTGCAAGAGGGAGACGCAGATGCTGACGCGGACGTTGCCACCTCCGAAGGATTGTGGGTGTATGACGCTGCGATGGCAGCTCCCACCATCGTCTCTGTCGGAGATCGAGTGCGGGTGACGGGGCGCGTGGCGGAGCATGAAGGGGTGACGGAGATCGACACGCCAACGAGCGTCACCGTCCTCGGCAGCGCCGCTTTGCCGACGCCTGCCATCGTGAGTCTGCCGCAGGTGGAGGCGTTTGCACTGGAGAGAGCCGAGGGCATGCAGGTGGTTTTTGACTCGGCGCTGGTGGTGACGTCGAATGAAGAACTCGGCTCACGTGGAGAGCTGGTGCTGAGCCAGGGCGGGGTGCTGCTCACGCCGACGGAGACCTTGGATCCAGCGGATTTGGTCGGGATCCGCGCGGCGCAGGCGGCTCAGGCGCGCAATCGAGTCACCCTGGATGATGGGAGTGGGGCCTACTATCCCGATCCCACGCCCTTTCTGAATGCGTCGGCTACGCGGCGTTGCGGAGATCGCATTCCTGCCTTGGCTGGTATGCTGACCGAGACGCCGGGGGGCTATCGCGTGCAGCCCGTGACTTCCGTGGTGTTTGAAGACGCCAACCCTCGGCCTTCCACACCCGCTCCGCGCTCGGGTCGGTTGCGCGTCGCGGCCATGAACGTGTTGAATTTTTTCCTCACCCTCAACGAGCGCGGAGCCAACACGCCGACCGAACTCCAACGGCAGCGAGACAAGTTGATCCCGGCCTTGGTCGGGCTGGATGCGGATGTGGTGGGTCTCATCGAGGTCGAGCAGGGGAGCGCTGCTTTGTCCGATCTGCTGAGCGCTCTGAATGCCGCCATCCCTCCAGGGGCCGATGCCTACACCAGCGTGCCGCCTCCGGTACTCGGCACGGGAGGAGATGCCATCCGGCTCGCGGTGATCTATCGCTCCTCCAAAGTAACACCGATCGGTGCGGCGGAGACGGATGACGACCTCGTTTGGAACACCCCCGATCCCTTGCGCCCGCCTTGGATCCAGTTGTTCGAGGAAGTCGCTTCGGGCGAACGTTTTTTTGTGGCGCTGAACCATTTCAAATCCAAAGGATCCGCCCCCACTTCCCAGGCGCAGCAGACCAACTTTGATCAGGGTGACGGTCAAGGTGCGTGGAATGCTCTGCGCGTCCAGCAGGCCCAGCGGCTGGCTGTTTTGCTGGCCGGTCTGCGCCAGGCTCGCGGAGATCATGACGTGCTCATCCTCGGCGATCTCAACAGCTACGGTCGGGAGGATCCCATCACCTCGTTGATCGGTGCAGGTTACGCGGATCAGGCTGCCGTCTGGAGTCCCGGTGACATCAGCTACCGCCGCAGTGGCGAGGCGGGCAGGCTGGATCACGCGCTGGCCACCGCCACCATGGCCAGTCAGATCCGAGCCGTGAGTCATTGGGCCATCAATGCCGACGAACCTCCGTTTTATGATTACAACGAGGAGTACAAAGGTGCGGCGCAGCTCGCCATCAACATCGGCACGCCGTTCCGTTCCAGCGATCACGATCCGATCCTGATCGATCTCGACCCCAGTCCCCAGCCGACCACCTACGCCATGTGGGCTGCTTCCATCCTCTGGCCGCTCACCGCCGATTCCAGTCCCACGGCGGATGGGGATGCCGATGGCATGAGCAATCTGCTGGAGTTTGCCTGCCGCACCGATCCGTTGGTGCCCAGCATCAATCCGACGACAGCGGGTCGCAGCCCAGCGGATTTGACGCTCACTTATCCGCTTCGCTCCAACGCGCAGGGTTTGCTGGTCGAGCCGATTTGGTCGGAAAATCTGATCAACTGGCAGGTCATGACCACCGCCGCTCCTGTGCTCACCTTGGATCCGCTCACGGTGTTGTGGCAGGCTTCCCAACCCCACGACAACGCAGCTTGGCGATTCGCGCGTCTGCGCGTGTCCCTCCTGCCTTGAGGGGTAAATTTTTCAAAAAAGCAGCCCCGTCGGGATCGCTTCAGGATCGACAGTGACGAGGAGTCTGCTGAGCCCAGGATTTACCAGATCGACCGAGCGCCGACTTGGAAAAAGTGGCTGTCGTCATCCAGATCGTACGAGTAGTTCGCGGCGATGCCGAAGTGGTCGCTCAAGTAATAAACCACGCCGGTGCCCAAAGCGACGGCGTCGGTGTCCGAATTGTGGTAATAAAGGACTTGGCCGTTCCACTCGAAGCAGTGGCAAAATTTGGCACGGAATCCAGGCGTGATCAGCAGCGAGTTGGTGGAGCTGTTTTCACGGTCCAGCCCGAAGTAGCCGTATCCCACGGCCAAGGTCAGATCGATGGTGGGTGTCGAATTGGGATTTGTCAGCGGGATGTACAAACCTGCCCCCACACTCACGTCCAGAGCGTTGTCGCTGCCGCCGTAGCCCGCCACACGCCCGTACAGAAACACGTTGTTGATGGGAGAAATCGATCCAGAGAGATACCCTCCGTACAAATCGAAGGAGCCTGGATGGCTGATCTGGGTGTAACCGCCCTCCACAAAATCGTACACCAGCGCGCGGCGAACTTCGACCTGAGGAACGGTCGTCGCAGCGACAGGATCGGATCCCGCCAGGGCCTCGCCAGAGAGAACGATCGCCAAGAGAAGAGGGAGAAGGGAGGATTTCATGGTACTGGGATTTTGAGGATTTTTGGCTGCTTGAAAAGCAAATATTTGGATGCGACGACCG
>JAGRPD010000196.1 GCA_020439875.1 Verrucomicrobiales bacterium | reverse complement strand
ACGAGCCCTTCGGCATCATCAACCTCGAAGCCATGGCCTGTGAGACCGCCGTCGTCGCCAGCGCCGTCGGCGGCATCAAAGAAGTCGTCGTCAATGGCGAGACCGGCCTCCTCGTCAATCTCCAGCAGCAGTCTCACAGCCCCTTTGAAGCTCTAGACCCCGCTCAGTTCTCCCAGGATCTCGCCCACAGCATCAACTTCCTGATGGCCCATCCCGAGACCCGCCAAGCCATGGCCCAGGCAGGCCGTCAGCGCGCCGTGGATCACTTCAGCTGGAAAGCCATCGCCCGCAAGACCCACACCCTCTACCAGACCCTCACGGCGGCACCTCATGCCTGACCTCCCCAGCTTCGACTTCGCCGTCATCGGCGGCGGCAGCGGTGGCTACGCCGCTGCCCGCACCGCCGCCAGCCTCGGTCTCTCCACCGCTGTTATTGATGGTGCCGACGAACTCGGCGGCCTCTGCATCCTGCGCGGTTGCATGCCCAGCAAGACCCTCATCGAGTCCGCCAACCGCAATCGCATCGCCACCGACGCCGCCGCCTTCGGGCTCGACGTCCAGGTCGCCCCGCCCCGCATCGCCACCATTCGCGAACGCAAACGCCGCCTCATCGCCGACTTCGCCAGCTACCGCCAGCAGCAGCTCGAAGACGGGCGTTTCGTCCTCTATCGCGGGCACGCCGAGTTTCTCGATCCCCACCATCTCAACATCGTCCCCCGAGACGGCTCAGACTCCTTCACCCTCCACGCCCGCACCTTCTGCGTCGCCACCGGGTCCACCGAGTTTGTCCCCCCCATCCCCGGCCTCGCCGACACCGGATTTTGGACCAGCGACACCATCCTCGACACCGACACCCTCCCGCAGAGTTTCGTCGTACTCGGCGGGGGAGCCATCGCGCTGGAGATGGCGCACTACCTCGAAGGCATCGGACGCCAGGTCAGCATCGTCCAGCGGTCCCGTCAGTTTCTGACCGGCATGGACCCCAGCGTCAGTCAGGTCATCGAGACCGCCAGCCAGCAACGCGGCATCCACGCCTACCTCGGCACTCAGATCCATCGGGTCGAAAACACCGCCGAAGGCAAAAAAAGGATCCACTTTGACCACCAGCACAGCGCTACCCATGTCGAAGGCGACGAGATCCTCCTCGCCATGGGCCGCCGTCCCGCCACCGACTCGCTCAACGCCCACCGCGCCCACCTCGGGCTCGCCGCAGGCAAGCTCCACATCAGCCCCACCCAGCAGACCACCCAGCCTCACATCTTCGCCGCCGGAGATGTCTGCAGCCCGCTGGACGTCGTCCACCTCGCCATCCAGCAGGGAGAAATCGCCGCACGCAACGCCCATCGCCTGCTCACAGGCAGCTCTCAGCCCTTGGAGGAAATGGACTATCGCCTCCGTCTTTTCGGCGTCTTTTGCCACCCCCAGGTCGCCGGAGTGGGTGCCACCCGCGCTCAGCTGGACCACGCCGGCACGCCCTACCTCAGCGCCAGCTACCCCTTCGATGATCACGGCAAATCCATGGTCATGGGAGAAACCCACGGTTTCGTCGAAATGCTCGCCCACCGAGACAGTGGCGAGATCCTCGGGGCCACCTGCGTCGGCCCCGAAGCCACGGAGTTGATCCACGAGGTCGTCATCGCCATGCACCACCACACCACCGTGGAAGACTTCGCCCTCATTCCTCATTACCACCCCACCCTCTCCGAAATCTGGACCTACCCCGCCGAGGACCTCGCCGATCAGCGCGCCGCCATCCAGGCCTAAAACCCGGGTCGAAACTTTTTCCAAAATTTCCAGGCAGGCATTGACACCGGATACCCCAAGCGATTATTGTTTGCCCCCATGCTCAGGCAAATCATCGGACAATCCAACGACGGGCAGAAAGAAGAAGCCGCCTCCCCGGCCCCACCGCCAGTGGGCCGTACCCCTGTGCTCTCCCAAAATCCTGCCAGCTCCCCTCAACCCCAACGCTCCACACCTCCCCCCAATATGACCAGCAGCAAAAACGTCTTGGCAAATGACGTCGAAATCAAAGGCTCCATCAAGTTCTCTCACGACCTGATCATTGATGGCCGCATTGAGGGTGAAGTTCACTCTGACGGTGCCTTGACCGTGGGCGAAAACGCCAACATCAAAGGTGAAATCAAAACCCGCACCGTCGTCGTCTTCGGCAAAGTCGAAGGCAACGTCACCGTCCAAGAGCGCTGCGAACTCAAGAGCAACGCCACCGTTCATGGCGACATCGCTGCTGGCACCCTCTCCATCGAAGAAGGAGCCACCTTCATGGGCCAATCTCAAGTCGGCAAGCGCCCCGAAGCCGGACGCGCCGCCGCCGCCAGCTCCTCGGGCGGAGGCAAGCAGCAGTCCTAATCGGCTCCCCCCCGCATTCTCGGCAGCTACCTCACCCTAGCCCCTCGATCGATCAGTGCTCCGCAGCCTCTTCGGCTCAAAGAATCCTGACAGACCCACACCACCGAAGAATCAAATCGAAGTGGTGTGCCCTTCCTGTGGCGCGGCTCAATATGAGCCGCGCCTCGTCGTTTCCACCTTTTGCCGAGGCTGCGGCGTCCACCTGACCATTCAGAAACGCAAGGTCATCGCCTCCGCCGTCACCCGCAGTGGCGGAGCCGGCGTCAACGACCTCTGGGATCAAGCAACCAGCCCCTCCCGCCCAGCCCCAGCCGCTCCACCTCCCGCTCCTACCCCCGAGCCCGTCGCTCCGGTAGAAACTGAGCCAGAGATCGAAGCCGCCGCCGAGGAGACCACCCCCACCGCGCCCGAACCCCTCGCTCTAGATAGCATTCCCGATGAGATCATCCTCCCGGATGAGCCTCCCACCGCCACCCTCTCCCGATCCGAAGCACAACGTGGATTTGGCGAATTCCTGCGTGGCAGCAGCGCCCCTGCGCCCGCCCCCAGCCCCCACACCGCATCTCCCGACGGTAGCGATGAAGATCCCGCCGCCGCCGACAGCCATCTCGTCCCTCTCCGCCGTGGCCGGTCTCACCCCCCGCCACCCGCCGCCCCATCGCCAGCCGCCGATCTAGGTCCCACCACCTTCGAGCGGATGAAAGAGCAGGGCATGTACCGCCAGCAGTACTTCAAAGACGCCGTCTGCTTCGAGTGCGAGCATCATTTCAAAGTCGGCCGCTCCACCAAAACCACCAACTGCCCCCAGTGTGGTGCCGCCATTTGCATGGAAGACGTGGAGGTCAACATGAACTCCACTCAGCCCATCCAGACCCGCGGAGACGTCATCATTCGCAAGCGCGGTCACGTCTCCACCTCCCGCATCGACTGCAAAGACCTCCGCTGCTACGGCATCATCGAAGCCAACGTCCACTGCACCGGAGAAGCCCTTTTCAAAACCGAAGGCACCATCATCGGCGAAGTCCGTTGCAAACGCCTCATCATTGAAAAAGGAGCCTCCGTCGAGTTCGCCAACACCGTCTTCGCAGAAGAAATGGAAATCAATGCCTCCGCCACCGGAGACCTGCACTCCAGCGGACGCATCCTCATCCTCCCCTACGGCTCCGTGAATGGAGATGTCACCGCGCGCGCCGTCTCCATTGAGCCCGGCGGTGAACTCAACGGCGGCATGCACATCATCCGCCAAGCTCCTCCCTCCGGCCCCCTGCCCTCCATGGACTGACGGTTCCCTCACCAGTCCCATCCCACTTGCCTTCGATTCCCATGGCCGCCACCGCTGCACCCAGCCTCCAGGATGAAATCCTCCAGCTCAAAAAAGAGCGCAACGCCATCATCCTCGCTCACAACTACCAAATCCGCGAGATCCAAGAGATCGCCGATTATGTCGGAGACTCCCTCGGCCTCGCCTACAAAGCCCGGGAAACCAACGCCGACGTCATCGCCTTCTGCGGCGTGCATTTCATGGCCGAGACCGCCAAAATCGTCAACCCCGACAAAACCGTCATCCTCCCCGATGTCGAAGCCGGTTGTTCCCTGGAGCAAAGCTGCCCCGGCCCTCAGCTCGAAGCCTTCCTTCAAGCCAACGCCGAAAAAAACTACTACGTCATCGCCTACATCAACTGCAGCGCCCACGTCAAAGCCCTCAGCGACTGCATCTGCACCAGCGGCAATGCCGTAAAAATCGTCAACGCCGCCCCCGCCGATCGCCCCATCCTCTTCGTGCCCGATCAGAACCTCGGCTCTTGGGTCATGGAACAGACCGGCCGCCAGATGGACCTCTGGAAAGGCTCTTGCTACGTCCACGTCGAATTCACCCGAGACGCCATCGCCGCCATTCAGGCCGAATATCCTGGCACACCCGTCGTCGCCCACCCCGAGTGCACCTACGCCGTCCGCCTCCTGGCTGACGAAGTTTGTTCCACCGAGAAGATGGTGCACTACTGCCGCGATCATCCCTCCGACACCTTCATCATCGTCACCGAAGCCGGCATGCTCCACCGCCTCGAGCGCGAAGTGCCCACCAAAAAATTCATCCCTGGCCCCACCGGACACTGCGCCTGCGCCGAGTGCCGCTACATGAAAATGAACACCCTGGAGAAGCTCCATCGTGCACTCGATACCCTCAGTCCCGAGCTCACCATGGACGAAACCATCCGCGCCCGAGCTGAAAAACCCATCCTGCGGATGTTGGAATTGAGTCGATAAAGCCCCTCCGGGCGTAAGGAGTGTTTGAATAGATCGCGGCCCACCCGCGTCTCTCCAGAGTGAGCGCTCGACGCCTCCTGGCGCAGCCCTCCCTCTCAATAACCCCCTCCACTCCATGAAAAAGCTCCTCTCACTCCTCCTGGTTGGTATTGCCTTCATCCCAGCTCTCGCGGGTGACTTCCCCAAAGGCAGTCCCGATTTCAAAACCGACTTCACCACCACCGCCAAAACGGCAAAAGCGGAAGGCCTGCCCATGATCCTCGTGTTTTCTGCCGCGTGGTGCCCACCCTGTCAGACCATGAAAAATGAGGTGTATCCCTCCAGCGAGGTGGAGCAATACCATGACAAATTTGTCTGGGCCTACCTCGACGTAGATGATCCTCAAAACGCAGCCGTCTCCAATCACTTCGGCGTCAACGGCATCCCTCACATTCAGTTCCTCGCCGCCGATGGCAGCTCCCTCGGTCAGCAAGTCGGAGCCGAATCCGCCAAGGACTTTGCCCGCACCTTGAAGTCCGTCTTGAAACACGCCTCCAAGTAACTTGCCGCGTTTCAAGAAAGCCGAGCATCCTCAGACCCCGCGAGGATGCTCGGGCATCAATCTCTTCCTCCATTGACTTCATCCTGCAGCCGCTGAAGCAGCCGCACCAGCTCCTTCACCCGGTGAGAACTGCGGATCATTTCAAAGCTCACCTCAATCCCCGCGTTCGCCGCAGAGGAAAAATCCACGCAGCCGAGGCCGAGCATCCCCGTCACCCAACTCTCGCGCACATCGATCGACCGAATGTCGCGAATCCGCACCTCCTTTGAACTGCGTCCAATCACTCCCCACAGGCACTCCACCCGCTCCTCCGTGATGTAGTAGTCTCGCGAAAAACGAGCCACCGCCACCACCAGCAGCACCCCAAACGCCGCCGCCGCACCTGCCGCCAGGAAGATCACCCCCTGGATAGAGCCCAAGGCCGCCCCCACCGTCAGCAGCGCGCAGAGCAGCCAGGCGCGCCCATAGCGCAGCCAGGAAGGATGGGCATGATAAAAGATTCGCTCCCCGGTCGAAGTGAAACCCAAATGCGGCAGCCCATCGTCTTCCTCCTCCTCGTCCTCCCAATCCTCGTCCTCCTCCTCATCGCCGCCCAGATCCAGACCCTCAGGTATCACCTCCACGTACGCAGGCCGCTCCACCCGCGCCTCGCCATCCGCCACCCGCGCCCGCCGCACGCTGGAAATGATCTCACCCACCGTGTGCATCCTCCCCGTCAGGTAATCCAGGCACATCTCCCCGCGCCCCACCGAGCCACGCTGATTGAGGACGTACAAATCCTCCCGCGTCAGAAGATCGGAAAAATCGGCGTGATCCTGGAGCTGATATCTGGCAGCCATTTCAAAGACCGGTCCAAAGGCAGAGGTCAGTCATAGCTGCTGCCCCGCCATCCCGCCAGCCCTTGTTTCAAGAATGCGCACCAACCCCTCATCCCTCATCCCTCATCCCTCATCCCTCATCCCTCATCCCTCATCCCTCATCCCTCATCCCTCATCCCTCATCCCTCATCCCTCATCCT
>JAGRPD010000195.1 GCA_020439875.1 Verrucomicrobiales bacterium | reverse complement strand
CGCGATTGGTGGCGGCGATGACGCGCACGTTGACTTGGATCGGCTTGCTGCCGCCCACGCGCTCGATGCTTTGCTCTCCCAGGGCGCGCAGCAGCTTGATCTGCGTGCTGGCATCGATCTCACCGATCTCATCGAGAAACAAGGTGCCGCCATCCGCCAGCTCAAAGCGCCCGATGCGGCGCTCCGTGGCTCCGGTGAAGGCACCCTTCTCGTGGCCAAACAGCTCGCTCTCCAAAATCTGAGGCGACAGCGCCGCGCAGTGCACCGTCACTAGCTTTGCGGCGGGGCGGCCGCTGAGATGGTGGATCGCTTTGGCGACGAGTTCCTTCCCCGTACCGCTCTCGCCCTCAATTAAGACCGTGGCTCGCGAGGGAGCCACCTGCTCGATGGTCTGGATCACATGCTTCATCGGCTCCGATTGGCCGAGGATGCCCTGCACGGAAAATTTGCGCTCCACCTGGCGGCGCAGCTGCTGATTCTCCGTCTCCAGATTGCGGCTGCGCAGCGCGCGTTTGATGAGGATCTCGACCTCATCAAGGTTGACCGGTTTGGTCACAAAGTGATAGGCCCCGCGCCGCATCGCCTCCACCGCCGTATCCACCGAGCCGTAGGCCGTCATCATGATGCACACGGGTGGCTGAGGCAGCTTCAGCGCATCCTCCAGCAGCTTCATGCCATCGTCATCTCCGAGCCGCAGATCGGTCAGCATGACATCGATGCGGTCATGCTTCAGATGCTCCATCGCCTCCGCCGCATCGGCCGCCACATAGACATCGAAGTCATCCTCCAGCGTCAGCCGCAGGCCATCGCGCGTATGCTTTTCGTCATCGACGACGAGGACAGTGGGGATGTCGGTCATGAAGCGTGCGTCGTTTCCATTTCACCCGCTGTCAGCAGGCGGAGTTTTTTTTCTACGAGAGGTAAAAACACGGTCACCCGGGTGCCTTTGCCCAAGGTGGATTCGATGTCGATCTCGCCGCCGTGCTCCCGCACGATGCGGCGCACGATGAGCAGGCCCAGGCCGGTGCCGCCATGCCGCGTGGTGAAGAAGGGCTGAAACAGCCGCGCCATGTCTTCGGCGGAGATGCCTTTGCCGGTGTCTTGAAAGGAAACCCGCACTTCGTAGTCGGTGAAGGCGGTCTCGATGGTCAGCCGCCCGCCCTGGCTCATCGCTTGGCAGGCGTTGCGGATCAGGTTGTAAAAGGCCTGCTTCATTTGATTCGCATCCACCGAGACCGTCGGCAGATCCGCCCGTTCCTCCAGCCGTGCGATGACGCCGCTCTTTTCCAACTCAGGTTTCAAAAAGCGCAGGCATTCCTCCAGCAGACCGTTCAGCTGCACGGGTTGCAGCCTTGGTTCCGTCGGTCGGATCGCGGCCAAAAATTGGCCGATGATGAAGTCCAGCCGTTTGATCTCCCCGAGCGCGATGTCCAGATGCTCTTGCAACTTCGCGCCTTGAGCACCCATTTTCCGCAGCTTCCGCTCCAGCAGTTGGAGATGGATGGTCAGGGAGTTCAGCGGATTGCCCAACTCATGCGCCACCCCCGCAGCCAGCAGAGTGAAGGCATTGATGCGCTCACTCTCGATTTTTTCTTCCGTCAGCTTTTGGTTCTCCGTGATGTCGCGGATCAGCATCACGAAGCCCAGCGCCACCTCGTCGTCGATGGAGGTGATGGTGAAATTCAAGTAGCGCGTCTCCGGGTAGGTCACCTCCAAATCGCGGCTCACCACGGTGCCTGGTTGCATCAGCTCGGCCCAGTCCATGCCGCGGGCACCTTCCGCCAGTTTTTGGCCGACGACCTGCTCCGGCTCCAGCCCCAGGTAGCGGGCGGCGGAGCGGTTCACGTAGGTGATTTGGCCGACCGTATCCAGCAGGATGATGCCCTCCTGGATGGCCTCAAACACCTTCTCCAAAAAGCCCTTTTCCCGCAGCAACTCCAGCATCACATGCTGCAGCTCGGCGGGCTCCAGCCGGTCCATGCGCTTGATGAGCTTGTCAACGAAGGACGATCTCATAATCTAGGCTGATGCAGGCAGGCCATGAATTCCGAATCGTTTGGTGCACGTTTCCCGATCTGGAAACAGCGCGACAAATTGGCACGACGCTGGTGGAAAATCAACTGGCTGCCTGTGTCAATTTGTGTCCTCACCTCGAGTCCATCTACCGCTGGCAGGGCGCGGTGGAAACCAGCCCAGAGGTCCTGGCCATCCTGAAAACCACGGCCACTGCCCTGCCGACGCTGGAGCGTGAGCTGCGCCGCCTGCATCCCTACGAGGTGCCCGAAATCGTGACGCTCCAGCCGGAGGAAGTCGCGGAAACCTACGCAGCCTGGTGGTTGCAAAGCGTGAACCCGCTCGCAAGTCAGCATGGAGGGGAGTGATCGCTCCGGGGCGAGCGTTGGGCAGCTCTCTGGCTGGGCTCTCTGGCTCCTCACGCGCACGACGCCTGCCAACCGCCGCTCCTTTCCATCGACGGCGCGCCTTCTAGCCACGAATGGCAATCGGGGTCGCTCTGCTCCCAGGCGCACCCTTCACCCGCGCAGTTCCAGGTCCACCAGCACACCGTCGCCTGGCTTGGTGGAGACTCCGGCTCGGGCAGGGGTATCGGGATAGGCGGCGGAAAAACGAAACAGCTTCACCATCGCACCGACCACGAGCCCCACTTCGAGCAGGCCCAGCGAACGACCCGGGCAGAATCGCGGACCGTAACCGAAGCCGAAGTGCAGCATCTCCTTGGCGGACAGGCCGCGTTTTTTCATCTCGTCCCATCGCTCGGGAGCGAACACGTCGGCGGCATATCCGGTGACGTCTTTCCCCCAAAAAACCTCGCAGCGATTCGCATTCCATACGTCGAGCCGAAGGTGCGTGCCCCGGGGAATCCACATGCGCCGATGATCGGCCGTCTCCACCCAGGTATCGACCGTGGCCCGACGCGGCAGAAAGTAGAGCGCGGGCGTGAGACGCAGCGTCTCCTCCAACACCAGATTCAGCGACCTCGCCTGAGTGAAGTCATCGGGATCGTAGTGATGGAGGTGACGCACCTCCTCGAAGATCTTTTCCTGCCAGTCGGGATGATGCGACAGGTGGGAGATCGCCCAACCCGCAAAAGAAGTCGTCGCCTCCATCGCGCCAGCGAGGAAGACGCGAATGTTCGCTCGCAACGCGGCGTTGGACGCATCAGACTCGAAGTCACCCCAGCAGCCTCGGCCCTCGGCACGTCCTGCGAGAGCCAGATCGGTCAGCTCTTCAAAGGCCGCCGCATGCTGCCGGACGACACGATGCTCGCCCGTGAGACGATTCATGAGCGGCAGCAGGCCGAGCAGGACGGTATCGCGCACCATGTGGTCGATCAGATAAACGAGCGCCGGTACGAAACGATCTCGCAGCTCGGCATAGGGGACGCTGGCACCGAAAAAATTGTTCACCAGCATCTCCAGCATCACCGCCTGGATCTCGGGCTCCAGCTCGATGCGAGTGCGCTTCTCACCGCTCTGCGCCTGAGCCGCCCGCAGCATCTCCAAACGCTGCGCCACCGTTTTGCGGAAGGTCTGCTCGAAGCCCGCGAACTTCTGCGGCTGAAACAAGTTCGACCGGCTGAAGGGCTGCGCCGCCAGCGACTTCTGATACCGCCACTGCGCCCCATTCGAATACAGCAGAGAGTCGGTGCCGGTAGCTCGCCCGATGCCCGCCGTTGGGGCTGTATCCCGATCAAACTGGCCCGGTTTGTCCCCCGTCATCGCCTGGATGGCCTTGATGAAAGCCGGATCCCGCGTCACCAGCACCGGCTTCATGCCGGGTAGATCGAGGTAGCGGCTGTGACATGCATCCCCTTCCGCCTCAGCGGCCTCGGTGTAAAACGCTTCAAAGATGCGCAAGGGTTCGCGGTAATTCCAGGGCGTCGGCACCGGAGCCACCGGATGCCCTGGGTGAAACAGCGACACCCGACCTGGCAGCGCATCCCCTTGAAAGGGATTGTCGCCTCGCAACTGACGAAGAGTTCGGGAAAACCAGGAAAGCATCGTCATTTTTCAATCCAGCAAACTGCCACCCAGCATGAAGCTGCCACCGAGTGAAGGCAAGACTCTCCGAAACTCAGGCACCTCATTTTCGACACCGCCATCGAGCAAGCGCGCACAACCAGGCTCATCCATGCATTCCTCCGTAGGAGATTCTCGGCAGCGCAAACTGGCTCGGTTTTGTCAATGAGACGCCCGATCTTGCCGACGCTCCCGCCCAATCCAAAGAACCAAGGTGAATCCCCGCCAAAGCTCCGATGGGAGCGGCAGATTGCGCGTGCAAAGCAGGGTCGATGTGGTAGCCATCGTGCATGGATCTTTTGTGGGTTGGTGAGGGGCTCTCCGGTGCGCGGCATCGGTGTTCCGAGCCCCGGCGGTCAGAGGTCGCCACGCCCCAAGGCAGTGGCAAATCCCGCGAGGACGTGACCCTTGGAGGCACGGCCTTTCCCGATTCTCAACGCGCGGCTGCCAGCGTCATCCACCCACCATCCGATCTCCAAAACACCCAACCCACAAACAGCGTATGACCAAGCAAGCAGTAGTCTTTCTCGAAGTTGAAGGCGGCAACGACAAAGGGCCCGACGGCCACCGCAAGGACACCATGCCGATGGTGGAAGCCGTCCGCAGCCAGGGCTGGAAGGCCGAGGTGATCTATTACAGCAACGACCAGCGGGACGAACTCGTCCAAAGCCTGCCGGCCAGCTACGACGCCTACATCTCCCGCATCAATCCCGGTCACATTCCCGGTGGCGAGGCCGCCTATCTCGACTTTCTGCGAGAGCTGTCCAAAGCCGGCATGGTCGGCATGCCGACGGCCGATGCCATGATCGCCTTTGGCGCCAAAGACGCCCTGGTGAAGCTGCGGGACCTGGCCATGGTGCCCGACGACACCTACGCCTACTACGACATGCAATCCTTCCGGGAGCAGTTCTCGAAAGCCCTGTCCACCGGCGTGCGCGTGCTCAAGCAAAACCGCGGCTCCACCGGCTCCGGCATCTGGAAAGTGGAGCACATCGGCAGCGAGCAAGTCGCCCCCGGCGAGCCCCTGCCCGAAAGCGCCCGCGTCCGCTGCACCGAGGCGGTTGACAACCATGTGGAGGAAAAGGAGCTGGGCGAGTTTCTCACTTATTGCGACCAATACCTCGGCGGCCACGGCGGCATGATCGTGGACATGCGCTACCTTCCCCGCATCGTCGAGGGCGAGATTCGCATCCTCTTTGTCGGCAGTGACCCCGTGTTTGTGGTTCACAAAAAACCGGCCGAGGGAGGCTTCTCCGCCACCCTGTTCTCAGGCGCGCAGTACACCTATGATTCACCCGAGAAGTGGCAGCACCTCGTCGATTACTTCCTGAAGGAACTCCCCCTCATTCAGCAGCGTCTCGGCGGCCACGCCACGCCGTTGATTTGGACCGCCGACTTCATGCTCGACACCAAACCTGACGGCACCGACGACTACGTCCTGGGCGAGATCAACTGCTCCTGCGTCGGCTTCACCAGCCACCTCGACATGGGCATCCAGGAAAAAGTCGCCCAAGAGATCCTCCGCGTCGTCAACGGACAGGCCTAGGAGAACCCCGCTGCTCCCGCGCAGTGCCGACCCAAAGGCGCAACTCATTGGAAAAGACTTGTCTTGTTCTCCACGGACGGTCGGCGACGCCAGCCCAACGGATCTGGGCAACCATGGCCGCAGTGGCTGGCTCGATCAGTTCTAGTCAGCCGCTGCGCTTTCCCCTCGCGGCGACACGGCCTTTAGTGGTCGAGCCCGTCGGCAGCCATTGCTTTGCTTTTCGTTCGGCGGCTACGGCCTCGCGCATCAACCCTCGTCGTCTCAATCATCGTCCCA
>JAGRPD010000194.1 GCA_020439875.1 Verrucomicrobiales bacterium | reverse complement strand
GAGGGCAAGATCGATCCGGTGATCGGTCGCGACGAAGAGATCCGTCGCGTGATGCAGGTGCTCAGTCGGCGAAGCAAAAACAACCCGGTTCTCATTGGTGAGCCGGGGGTGGGGAAGACGGCGATCGCTGAAGGCCTGGCTCGGCGCATCGTGGCAGGAGATGTTCCTGATTCTCTGAAAAACAAACGCCTCATCTCGATGGACTTGGGCGGCATGATGGCTGGGGCCAAATATCGGGGCGAGTTTGAAGAGCGGTTGAAGGCTTTTCTTCAAGAAGTGACGAGCAGTGAAGGGGAGATCATCCTCTTCATTGACGAGCTGCACACCATCGTCGGTGCAGGCAAGAGTGAGGGAGCGATGGATGCGGGCAATTTGCTGAAGCCGCAACTGGCTCGCGGCGAGCTGCGCTGCATCGGAGCGACCACGCTGGATGAGTATCGCAAATACATCGAAAAAGATCCGGCCCTGGAACGCCGCTTTCAGCCGGTCGTTGTGGGGGAGCCGAGTGTCGAAGATACGATCGCGATTTTACGTGGTCTGAAGGAGCGCTACGAAGTGCATCACGGCGTGCGCATCCAGGACGGGGCTCTCGTGGCCGCTGCTGTGCTGTCCAATCGCTACATCACGGATCGCTTCCTTCCGGACAAGGCCATCGATCTGGTGGATGAAGCCGCCAGTCGCATCAAGATCGAACTCGACTCCATGCCGACTGAGATCGACGTGCTGGAGCGCGAAGGCATGCAGCTGGAAATGGAGCGTCAGGTGCTGAAGAAGGAAAGCGACGCGGGATCCAAGGCGCGGCTGGAAAAGATCGAGGCAGAGATCGCAGACCTGCGCGAGAAAGCGGATGGCCTCAAGGCGCAGTGGCTGAAGGAAAAGGACTCCGTGCAGGCGAGCCGGCAAATCAAAGAGCAAGTGGAACAACTGCGCACCGAGCTGGAGCAGGCCCAGCGTCGGGGTGACTTTGGCCGCGCGGGAGAGATCCAATACGGGCTGATCCCAGAGCTGGAGAAGAAGCTGGAAGAGAGCGTGGAGAGCCAGTCCACCGAGGACGGCCAGCCAACGCTGTTGCGGGAAGAAGTGACGGAGGAAGACATCGCCAAGGTGGTGTCAGCCTGGACCGGCGTGCCCGTTTCTCGGTTGCAAGAGGGAGAGCGTTCAAAGCTCATCCAGATGGAGGCGCGCTTGGGAGATCGAGTCATTGGGCAAAAAGCCGCCATCACCGCCGTGGCCAACGCCGTGCGTCGGGCGCGGGCTGGCATCCAAGATGAAAACCGTCCCATCGGCAGCTTTCTATTCCTGGGCCCGACGGGCGTGGGCAAGACGGAGCTGTCCAAGGCGCTGGCGGAGTTTTTGTTCGACGACGAAAACGCTCTCACTCGCATCGACATGAGCGAGTACATGGAGAAACACAGCGTCAGTCGCCTGATCGGTGCGCCTCCGGGATATGTCGGCTACGATGAAGGTGGCCAGTTGACCGAGGCCGTGCGTCGCCGTCCTTACAGCGTCATCCTCTTTGATGAGGTGGAAAAGGCGCATCCCGATGTCTTCAATACGCTCCTGCAGGTGCTCGATGATGGGCGAATCACCGATGGTCAAGGTCGCACCGTGGATTTCAAAAACACGGTCATCATCATGACCAGCAATATCGGATCGCAGGCCATCAGTGAAGAGGCCAATCCCGAACAGCGAGATGCCATGGTGCGAGAGGCGTTGAAGCAATTCTTCCGCCCCGAGTTTCTCAATCGAATCGATGAGGTGGTCATCTTTGATCGGCTCGATGCGAGCCAACTCGACGGCATCGTGAAGATCCAGCTCAGTCGTGTGATCGCTCGTCTGGCCAAGCGCGGCATTGAGCTGGAGCTAGCGGATGATGTGGTGCGATTTTTGGCCGATCAGGGATTTGACCCGGTCTATGGTGCGCGTCCCTTGAAGCGGGCCATTCAGAAACATCTGCTCGATCCTTTGAGCCTCTCGGTCTTGGAGGGAAGCTTTGGCGATGGCGACCACGTCCGCGCCGTGATGCGAGGAGGAAAAGTGGCCTTTGATCCAGTTTGACGCGCGAGTTAGAGCGGTAGTTCGTTCCAGAGCTTCAGCAAAAAAGCACCCCGCTGCTCCTTTGTGGGCGCGGGGTGCTTTTCTTCCGCCGCATGGATTTCTCGAGCGAGTTGGCGTGCATCGAGTGAGCCTTCTTTGAGCTGACGGAATGCTTGGGTCCAAAGCTGTTTCACCGGTTCGCTGAGCGGTTCGTTCAATCGCGCGTCGTAGCTGGCGAAGAAGCCTTGGGTGGCGAAATACTGCGCGGCCGGGATGCGCGGATCGTTGGCATCGACTTTGATCTCGTTGAAGAAGCTGATGAGGTGGCGCCGAGCGGCGAGTTCACGCACCAGGATCTTGGAATCGAGCGTACCGGGCGTGACGCGATGTTTGGCTGACAAGGCCGCCGCCAGTCCAGCAGCCTCGCCCGTTTGCATCCACACGGGTTCCAGTCGAAGCGAGCCCCAGGCAATGTGGGTGGACGACAGGCAAACCGGCACCAGCAGGTTGTCCACGCCCTTCGGCAGCAGGCAGCGGTACGGGACCTGCGCGGGGCGTGATTCTTCGGTGAGGATGAGCTTGCCGTCGTAATGAAAACCCGGGCGCGAATCCATCGTGCAGGCGTGGCTGTCCATGTACCAATCGGTGATGGCGATGCTGTCCGGCTGGATCGGTGCGCGCGGGTAGTCGGGGCTCACACTGCCGTCGAGTTCGCTCATGACGTGGCGACCGACGAGACGGCGTGCCTCGCGCACATACATCTCGTAGGGCAGGTGGTTGTTGTCGGTGAATTCATCCTTCGCCAGGCCCCATTCGCGAAATCCCCGCCGCTTCGACTCCGGCACCGACTCGTCGTTCTGCAAAAACCAAATCAACCCCAGCGCAAAGTTTTTGTGCCGGTTGAAAATCGCTTCCCGCTCCTCCCAAGTGCCCTCGGGATAACCAAAGTTTTCGCTCGGCAGGATCGGGCTGTTCATGTGCGATTTCTGGTTCGGGCCGCTGTTGGTGGCGATGCCCTTGCGTTCATAGTTCACATACTCCTCGCGATCATAACCGGGAGGCGGCTCGCTAAGTAAGATTCGATTTTCAGGGTCGCAGCTCACGCAGGGGCGCAGATTGTAAGCCTGCGGATGATGATCGGCGGTGAAGGGACTGGTCGGATCCATACTGCCCTGATGCGAGGAGTATGGTCGAATGTTCAGGCCTTCATTGATCAAGTTCTGCGGAGGTCCCGAGGCGATGTTGACAAAAACCTTGCCTGCATGCGGTTCGCCGTATTCCTCGCGTGCCTCGCGCCCCACTCGAAACGGTACATCGGCCAGCGCCAGCAAATCGCCCTCATAAGTGGCGTCGGCAAAGATGGTGCCGCTCACCTGAATCTCCGCCTCACCACCAAAACGACGCAGCGTGACGGACACGAGCTTGGCTCCCTCGCGCTTCACCGCCACGGGGTAGTGCTCGAGCAGGAGGGTGACGTTCTTTTCGCCCGCCAGCAGCCGATGGCACTCCCGCTCCATGACCTGCGGCTCCACCCAGCCGATTGGGTAATGCTCGTGAGTGTGGCGCATGACTTGATGCTCCTTCGAGTCGCGGCCGAAGGTCTCGATGTAATGCTGCTCAATGTTTCGCAGCAACTCCGAGAACAACGGCGACCGTGGTCCGCCATACAGCGCGTCCCATTGCATCAACCCGTTGGCGAGCATGCCGCCAATGTGCCGGTTGTGCTGCACCAGCAAAACGCTCAAACCCTCGCGTGCCGCCGTCACCGCGGTGGCGATACCACCCGCTGTTCCACCCACGACCACCAAGTCGTGGCCCTTGCCATCGACATCGCTCGCTTGTGCCTCCGTCTTCAAGGCGATGGGTTCCGTGTTAGGTTTGGGTTGGGCGATTCCTGGCTGCGTGGCAGTCAGGGGTGAAAAGGCCACCGCAGCGGCCTGGGCGCGACGTTTTTCGGCCACGGGGTCAAAGGCCTTGTTGCTGGCAAACCCGGCATCGAGGGAACCATCGCGTTCCTTTTTCGCCAACTCCACCGGCAGCCACTGCATCCCATCCACCACAACGTAGCCGTTGGCTTCCTCGTTGGAAACGACCACCGAACCCGCCTTGCCCTTGGCAAACGGAAACACGCCCAGCGCATGGGGAACGCCGTTCACCATGATGTCCTCGCGCTGATTCACCTTCACCGTGTCGCTACCTTGGGCGTGATGAATCGTAACGGTGGCGTTGGTGGCGCGATTGGTGGTGGCCAAATAGATCAGCCGCACTTCATAATCGCCTGCCTCCGGCAAGTCCGGCGTGAAAGTGGCGGAGCGCTGGCCTTGGTCGCGGTTGTTGTCGTGCTGGTAAGTCGTGCCGATGAAGGGGTCGATCCGCGCGCTGGTCTCCCATGCGCCTTGATAGACGCCATCCTTGTCATCCATCACGATGCCTTTCGGTTTCGAATTTTCCCTGGTGGCGGCGGTTTTGGGCCACTCCAGGATTTGACCAAACGAGATCAACTGCTCGCGGAGTTTGTTATACCCGACCCGCTGCACGGGCACGCCGTCGTCAATCGCCAAGCAGGCGGCCGAGGCGGCGCTCTGGCTCGTACACATGAACACCGGCTCCATGCGGATGCTGCTGAAGGCGGTGTGACTCGCGCTGAGGGCAAAGGTGACAAGCAGGTTTTCGCATTCGGAAGCCTTCGGCACGATGGCGTCATAACCAATCGGATAAGGCGGCGCTCCCCCGCGACCCGTGGCGGTTTTTCCTTCCCGCGCCACCACGCCATCCTTCACGATTCGGCGAATCTCGTGCGTGTCCGTGCCGTAGCTGCCCAGACTGACGGACTTGGGTGCCATCTCGCGGCCAAAGGTGTGATGCTCCGTCATGAC
>JAGRPD010000193.1:10915-13380 GCA_020439875.1 Verrucomicrobiales bacterium | reverse complement strand
CGGCCAAGCAGGTGCTGGTGATCTACTGCCCGGGTGCGGTCAGCCATGTGGACACCTTCGACTACAAGCCGATGCTCTCCAAGTTCCACGGTGAAAAGCCGCCCGGCATTCCCGAGGTGACGTTTGAAGGCCCCACGGGCAACATCGCCAAACCGTTCTGGGAGTTCAAACCGCGCGGGCAAAGCGGCAAAATGACCTCGGAGTTGCTGCCCCATCTCGGCGCACTCGCCGACGAGTTCTGCTTCATCCACTCCCTCCACACGCAGACCAGCGCGCATCCCCAGGGAGAGAACTTCATGAACACCGGCTTCACGATGGAGGGATTCCCCTCCTTCGGTGCCTGGGTGACGTATGCGCTCGGCTCGGAGTGTCAGGAACTGCCGGCCTTCGTCGCCATCAACGACCCGCGCGGCTTGGCCCGTTCCGGCAAAAACAACTTCGGCAGCGGCTTTCTCCCCGCCGCCTTTCAAGGCACGGATTTCAACGCCAAAAATCCGCCCGCCAACCTCGCGCGTCCCGCCAGCTACTCCGCTCAGGACGACCGCCGGACGCTCGACCTGCTCAAGCGCCTCAATGCCCACCACCTGGAGCAATTCCCCGGCGACGCCGATCTCGCCGCCCGCATCGCCAGCTACGAACTCGCCGGCCAGATGCAGATGTCGGTGCCCGAAATGATGGACCTCTCTTCGGAACCCGAATCCATTCACAAAGAATACGGCACCGACAGCGGCACCGAACTCAAGCGCGAGTATGCCAAAAATTGCATCCTGGCCCGCCGCCTCATCGAGAAGGGCGTGCGTGTGGTGCAGCTCTTCAATGGCAGCGATCCGAGTGGTGGCAACGGCATCACCAATTGGGATTCCCACAGCAACATTTTGGAAACCCACGCCATGCAGGCGGAGATCATGGACCAGCCCACCGCCGCGCTCATCACCGACATGAAACGCCGCGGCCTGCTGGAAGACACCCTCATCGTCTGGTGCACCGAGTTCGGCCGCATGCCCTTCCTCCAGGGCAACGGCACCGGGCGCGATCACAATCCCGATGCCTTCACTTGCTTCTTCGCCGGAGCCGGAGTCAAAAAAGGTTTCAGCTATGGCGAGAGCGATGAGTTCGGTTTCAAGACCGCGCACAACGGCGTCGAAGTCTATGATTTCAACGCCACCATCCTCCACCTGATGGGACTCGATCACGAGCGGCTCAGCTTTTACCACAACGGCCTCGAGCGCCGTCTCACCAGCGTCCACGGGCATGTGATCAAAGACGTACTGGTTTGAGTCTCGCGCGGAGACGCGGAGGTTATCTATGAGTCATCCATGATCAATGCCACTCAATTCACTGTCCTTCTCCTCTGCGTCTCCGCCTTCGCCCAGACTCCGGCGGACGAGTCCGCGTCGAAGTTTACCCGTCAGAGCCTTGGCAGCGACGGGCGCGAGAGTTTTTCCCAGCAGCCCATGCCCGTCGGTCAACCTGGCAACTGGATGCTCAAGCAGGCGTTTTCAGATGAGTTCGAAGGGGCCGCTGTCGATGGGCGCAAGTGGCTGGACGAGCCGCCGAGCTGGGGACCGTGGACGTGGACCAAGAACAACGCCGTCGTCGCAAACGGGAAGCTCCAACTGCGGATGACTCATGAACCGCACTCGCGGAAGAATCAGCCGCGCCTGTTTTACAAGTCGGGCATCATTCGCTCCAAGCACCTGCGCACTTACGGCTATTACGAGGCACGGATCAAAGGTTGCAGCCTCTTCCCCGGTGCCTGTCCCGCCTTCTGGATCTACAGCGACGGCAAGGAAACCAGCGGGGAGGTACGCTACTGCGAGGTCGATTTCGTGGAACTGCAGATGAATGAACTCAACCGCAAGACCGGCGAGCGCGATTCCGTCCATCACATCGACATGAACCTGCACCTGCGGCTGGCCGATGAGGACGGCAGCATCCGCTGGGTCCGCCCCGGCATCGATCCTGACATGTGCAAAAACGCCTGGGTCGCTCCCTGGGATCCGCGCGACGACTTCCACGTCTATGGCTGCAACGTCACCCCCGAAACCATCACCTGGTACATTGACGGCGCCGAAGTGGCGCAGAAACCCAACTTCCACTGGCACCTGCCCATGCGCGTCACTCTCTCACTCGGCCTGCGGCATCCCCACATTGGTTGGGTCGGGCAGGACATGAAGCCCGTTCCGCAAGCCGCCACCGCCGACGGCTTTCCAACGCACATGGAGGTGGACTACGTGCGGGTGTGGGAGCGCCAGCAAGACCCAGCAGTTCGTTCCGAATGACCTCGCGCGGAGACGCTGAGGCGCGGAGAATTTTTACCTCTCAAATCCCATGAATGCCCAACCAATCCTTGCCTTATTTCTAATCCTCTGCGTCTCCGCGTCTCCGCGCGAGGCCCTTTCCGCCGCGAAACCCAATCTCATCGTCATCATGTGCGACGACCTCGGTTACGCCGATGTCGGCTT
>JAGRPD010000193.1:0-10828 GCA_020439875.1 Verrucomicrobiales bacterium | reverse complement strand
TTTTGCGGTCCCAGCCGCATGGGCCTGATGGCGGGTCGTTACCCGCACAATTTCGGCGGCACCTACAACCTGCCGCCTTCCGCCACGCAATTCCAAAAATACGCCAACCAGGGCATCCCCACGAGCGAGGTTCTGCTGAGCACCATGCTTCAAAAGGCGGGCTACTTCACCGGAGTCATCGGCAAATGGCACCTTGGCTTTGCCTCGGAGTTTCATCCAAACGCCTGCGGCTTCGACGAGTTCTTCGGCTTCCTCGGCGGTGGCCACATGTACTTTCCCGAACAATATCAGGCCATCCACGAACGCCAGAAGAAGGCTGGAAAGACGGTCTTCAACGAGTATCAAACGCCGCTCGAGCACAATGGCGAGGAAGTCGTTGGAACCGAATACCTGACCGACGCCTTGTCACGCGAGGCCGTGAATTTTGTGAGTCACGCGGCGGACAAGAAGCAGCCATTTTTCCTCTACCTCGCCTACAACGCGCCACACACGCCGCTGGAGGCGAAGGAGGACGACCTCGCCAAGTTTGCGTCCATCCCGGATGAAAAACGCCGCACTTACGCCGCGATGGTTTGGGCCGTGGACCGTGGTGTGGGAAAACTCACCGAGGCTCTCAAGGCCACCGGCACCTTCGATAACACGCTGATCGTTTTCCTCAGTGACAACGGCGGCAAAACCAGCGCCGGCGCGAACAACGGTCCGCTTCGGGAAGGCAAGGGCAGCATCATGGAAGGCGGAATCCGCGTGCCGATGTTCTTCCACTGGCCCGCCCAACTCACCGGTGGCAAGCGCTTGGATTTTCCGATTTCCTCGCTCGACTACTACCCCACCTTCGCCCGATTGGCCGGCGCCGATTTGCCAGCCGAACAGAAACTCGATGGCCTCGATGTCATGGAAGCCATCCAGCAAGGCCGCAATCCCCGAGAGGGTCAGGCGCTGTTTGCCCTGCGCCATTTCAACGGCTTCCACAATGTCGGCATCCGCCAGGACCGCTGGAAGGCCACCCGCCGCGGCCCCAACTCGCCCTAGGAACTGTACGACATCACCAGCGACATCGGCGAAACTCACGATGTTAGTTCGCAATACCCCGAGCAGATCGAGTCCATGGTCGGATCCGCCAAAATCTGGAGCCAGACCCACGTCGATCCCCTTTGGTTCGACACGCCGAACGGTGAGAAATACTGGACCGAGAAAAACATGCCCGACTACGAGCGCACGTTCACCATTCCGCAGGCCAAATGAACGGCATGAGTCTCGCGCGGAGTCGCTGAGACGCAGAGATTTTCACCGAAGTGTTTTCCATGAAACCAAGCCTACTTCTTTGCCTTCTCCTCCTCTGCGTCTCCGCCTTCGCCCAGGCTCCGGCGGACGAGTCCGCGTCGAAGTTTACCCGTCAGAGCCTTGGCAGCAACGGGCGCGAGATCTTCTCAGCCCAAGCCGACAAACCCAACATCCTCTTCATCCTGGCTGATGACTTGGGTTATGCGGATGTCGGATTCAACGGCTCCAAAGACATCACCACACCCGCTCTCGACCACCTGGCGGAGAACGGCATGATCTTCGCCTCCGGCTACGTCGCGCATCCAGTGTGCGGCCCCAGCCGGACGGCGTTGATGACAGGGCGGCTGCCGCATCGGTTCGGCGCGCAGGACAACATTCCGCCGGGGCATCCTGAATTCGGCATCACCCTGAGTGAGACCTTCCTGTCCAATGTGCTGCGCGATTCCGGCTACTTCACCGGGATGATCGGCAAGTGGCATCTGGGATCGGCACCGGAGTATCAGCCGAACCAACGCGGTTTTGATGAATTCTACGGCTTCCTCGGCAGCGGCCACGGCTACTTTGTCACGCGCTACGAGTTGAAGTTTGAGACGGAAAAGAAGGCGGGAACGGCTTACAGCGACAGCAACGCAGCTCCTCTGTTGCGCAATGGCGTGGAGGTGAAGGAGAACAACTACCTCACCGATGGCTTCACTCGCGAAGCCGTCAGATTCATCGACAGCGCCGCGAAGAAGGAGCAGCCGTTTTTCTTGTATCTCGCCTACAACGCGCCCCATGCGCCGATGGAGGCGCGCAAGGAAGACCTCGAAAAGTTCTCCCACATTGCCGACCGAAAGCGGCGCGTCTATGCCGCGATGGTTTATGCCGTGGATAGAGGCGTGGCCAAGATCGTCGAAACGCTGCAAACCACCGGACAGTTCGACAACACGCTCATCCTTTTTTTCAGCGACAATGGCGGCGCAATCCCAACGGGTGCCAGCAACGCGCCGCTCAAGGCCGGCAAGCGTGATGTCTATGAAGGCGGGGTTCGGGTGCCGATGATGATGCACTGGCCCGCGCAAGTGAAGGCCGGGCAACGGTTCGAGCATCCCGTCACCTCGCTCGAGTTCTATCCCACCCTCGCCCGTCTCGCGGGTGCCTCCATCCCTGCCGGCAAGCTTCTCGATGGCAAAGACATCTGGGCCGATGTGATGGCCGGACGCAATCCGCACACCGATGAAATGATCTTCGCCATGTCGCACCGTCATGGCTACACCGATGCCAGCGGTCGCCGCGGAAAATGGAAGGCCGTGAAAGCCTATCAACGCCCCTGGATGCTCTACAACCTGGAGCGGGACATTGGCGAGACCCACAACGTCAGCCAGCAGCACCCCGACATGCTGAAAAAATGGTCGGCCACATCAAGGACTGGGCGGACACCCACGAGATGCCCTTGTGGATGCACGACCCCAAGGACACGGAAGACTGGAAAAGCAACACCCAGCCCTACTTTGACGACACCTTCGAACTGAATCCCTGATCATGATGCAAAGCGACCGTTGGGTCATGAATGGTGAAAGATATCCAAATGCAGAGATCTCAAAGCACCATCTCGGCTTCATCCCAGCGCCTAGTTCCTCATTCGGGCTTCGTCATTCGGCATTCATCAATGAATCTTTCGTCATTACTCGCCTCCTTGGCCCAACCGCTGGTCACGACGCCGCCAGTGCCAATGCCCTCAGTGTAGTCCGTCAAGCAGACTGGGTTTGATTGGGCTTGGATCTGTCTCTTGTCATCACAAGACAGGACGATGGAACCGACGCCGATAGCGGTGAGGAAATTGAAGACGCCGATGAATTCCACCGTCTCGATGTGCAGGACGGTGAAGGTGTTGGGGCAGGAACCCCTCTGGACATTCTAAAGCCTTGCCGTATTCTTCCGTCGGACCAAAGCCATGAACGCAATGCTCAACACCCTCATTGATCTGCCTGCCGATCTTTCGGAGAAAGCTCTGGCGGTGCCCGGCCTGCAAGACCGGCTGCTGCGTTTCATCAAGATGGAGGTGGCGATGAATGAGCGCCGTCAGCAGCGATACAGCCCGGAGGCGTTGGCGCTCGTGAAGCGGGCCAGGGCGCAGGCTGAAGAGCGAAAAGCTGCGGGGGTGGACCGCGCGGAAGGAATGAAGGCTTTTGAGCGGAACTTCGCGGAGATTACTGAGGCACTGTGACCACGCGCTATGCTCCGAGCCGTTCTGGATACGAATGTGGTGCTGGCTGCCAAGAAGTCTGCGCATCCGCAAAGTCCGAACGCGGAGATCATCGCGCGCTGGCAGGCCGGCGAGTTTGTCTGGCTGGTGAGCGATGATGTGGTGACGGAATACGCGGAGAAGCTGCTGGAGAGAGGCATCGATCCCCTGAAGGTGGAGGGGTTTGTGGCGGATCTGCTGCAATACGGCGAGGAGGTGCCCATCCGCTTCTACCACTTTCAGCACTACCCTGTGGACGCGGATGACGTGGCTTTCCTGCTGGCGGCCATCAATGGCGCAGCTTCCCATCTCGTGACCTATGACGAGCACTTGAAGGACGTGGGCGTGTTCTATCCCGAGTTCATCACCTGCGAACCCGTGGCTTTTCTCGCTGCATTGCGAGCTTCGGTGTCGCCTTGAGAAAGTGGTCCGTACGATCCTGTGTGCGGGTCTGGGCCAAGATGGTAAAGGCTGCGCCATTCACCGGGATGGAGCCGGGGCCGAATTCGTCATCGTTGTTTTGGTCGCGTTGCTTGGACTGGCAGGGCCTGCCATTCGCTCCGCCGCACGGGGGAGTTCGCGGGCGGCACATTGGCGGGCAAACCTTCAAGTTGGAAGTTCCTGCGTGAGATTTTCTCGCTGGCGGCAGTGATGAGGTGAAGAATGACGACAATACCCAAATCCTCAACGACGGAAGAAATCCGAATGCAGAAGTGTCAAAACACCAATTCCGCTTCGGCCCAGCGCCAAGTTCGTCATTCGGGCTTCGTCCTTCCTTCGTGCTTGGGTTTTTGGTCATCCGTCATTGCCACCATCCTCCTGTGCGTCTCCGCCTCCGCTAAAGCTGCGGCGGACAAGTCCGCGTCTGGTCCTGGAAAGCCCAACGTTCTCTTCATTGCCATCGATGACCTGCGTCCGGAGATGGGTTGTTATGGCAATGCGGAGGTGAAGACGCCCAACCTCGATCGGCTCGCCTCCACCGGTCTGCGCCTGGACCGCGCGTACTGCCAGTATGCCATCTGCGGTCCCTCCCGCGCCAGTCTGTTGACCGGCCTGCGTCCAGACACGCTGAAGATCGAGGAGATCGACACCTTTTTCCGCAACACCGTGCCGGATGTGGTGACGCTGCCGCAGCATTTCAAAGCGAACGGTTATGAGTCGCTCTACGTCGGCAAAGTGTTTCACCCCGGACAAACCGACGACGACATCTCGTGGAGTCGGCCGGTGAGGCAGCCGCCCCGCGGCTCCGAGTATCAGCTCCCCGAAAGCCTCGAGGTCATGAAAAAGCGGCGTCAAGAAGCCGAGGCCAAGTATGGCAAAGAGGCGCAGCTTCAGGGCATGAGCGCCGGACCTGCCTGGGAATCCGCCGAGGCACCCGACAGCGCCTACCCCGACTGCAAAACGGCCGATGCCGCCATCGCCACCCTGCGCGAAGTGAAGGACAAGCCGTTCTTTCTCGGTGTCGGTTTCATCAAGCCTCACCTGCCCTTCGTGGCACCGAAAAAATACTTCGACCTCTACGATCCCGCCACACTCACGCTGACCGACACGCCCAATCCGCCCAAGGATGGCCCGGCGATTGCAAGACACAGCTCTTTCGAACTGCGCACCCGCACCCGCGTGCCCACCGCCGGTCCCATCGACGAACCCACCAGCCGCGAGCTGCTGCGCGCCTACTATGCCTGCGCCAGTTTTGTCGATGCCCAAATCGGCCGCGTGCTCGCCGAGCTGGATTCGCTGGGATTGCGCGAAAACACCATCATCGTGGTGTGGGGCGACCACGGCTGGCATCTCGGGGAGTACGGCATTTGGGGAAAGGCCACCAACTACGAGGTCGCCACCCGCGTGCCGCTCATCGTGTCCGCGCCGGAAATGAAGGCGGCGGGCCGGGGCTCGAAGGCCCTGGTTGAGTTCGTCGATGTTTATCCGACGCTTTGTGAACTCGCCGGACTTCAAAAGCCCGCTCACTTGCAGGGCAAAAGCTTTGCGCCGCTGCTGACCGATCCAGAACAGAAATGGAAAGACGCCGCCTTCAGCCAGTTTCCCTCGCCCGCGCTGCGCGAGTGGGCCGCCCGGCCGCTGTCCGACGCCATGCGCGGCAGCTACTTCAGTCCGGTGATCAAAGACGTGGAGGCTCAATTGGCCAAAGAGCATGGCGACCGCTATGACGCACAGCTCTTCAACAACGACCTGATGGGCTACAGCATCCGCACGGACCGCTACCGCTACACCGCCTGGGTGGATCGCCGCAGTCCCACCGGCACACCCTTTGCCGAGGAACTCTACGATCACGAATCCGATTCCCATGAAACCGTCAATGTGGCGGCGGAACGGCCGGCGATTTGCTCCAAACTCCGCCAACAGCTCTTCGACCATCCCTGACCCAGGGGACGATGGGTTCTCGCTTTCACGGTAGAATCGCGCGGCGGATTCGTTTCCGCCTTTCGCATCATGAAATCCACGCTCTCACACCTCGCCGCCCTGGCCTGCGCCAGCGTGTCCCTCCACGCCGCCACCAGCGGTGATCAGCCCAACATCCTCGTCATCGTGTCTGATGACCACGGTTATGAAGATGTCGGTTTTCAAGGCTGCAAGGACATCCCCACGCCGCATCTGGACCGCCTTGCCGCGGAGGGCGTGCACTGCACCAACGGCTACGTGTCGCATCCGTTTTGCAGCCCCAGCCGCGCGGGCTTGTTGACCGGACGCTACCAGCATCGCTTCGGCCATGAGCGCAACCCCTTCTACAATCCGCAAGATCATCGTGAGGGTCTGCCCATGACGGAGCATTTGCTGCCCGAGTTTCTCGCCAAGGCCGGTTACACCACGGGTTGGGTCGGCAAATGGCACCTGGGTGCCGCGCCGGAGTTTTGGCCGCAGAACCGTGGTTTTGCCGAGACATTTGGCTTCATCGGCGGCGGCCACAAATACATCAACTGGACCGTCAATCCCAAAGTGGAGTACACCGTGCCCATCGAGCGCAACGGCAAACCGGTCGAAGTCACCGAGCACCTCACCACCGCGTTTGGCAACGAAGCCGCCGCCTTTGTGAAACGCCACGCGGATTCGCCTTGGTTCCTGTACCTCGCCTTCAACGCCCCGCACACCCCACACGAGCCGACGCCCGAGCGGCTCGAGCGTTTTGCCTCCATCACCGACAAAACACGCCGCGCCTATGCCGCCCAGGTGAGCCTGCTCGACGACGCCATCGGAGTCGCCCTGGAGGCGCTTCGCGAAAGCGGGCAGGATGCCAACACGCTGGTGTTTTTCTTCAGCGACAACGGCGGCCCCATCCATGTGAACGGCTCCAGCAATGATCCCCTGCGCGATGGCAAAGGCTCCGCCTACGAAGGCGGTGTGAGGGTGCCGTTCGTCGTCAAGTGGCCCGCCAAACTGGCCGCCGGAACGCAGTACGATCTTCCCGTGAGCGCGCTCGATGTTTTTGCCACCTCGCTGGCCGTGGCGGGTGCGGAAATGCCGAGCGACCGGACCTACGACAGCGTCAATCTGCTCCCCCATCTCTTCGGAGAGCAGTCCGCGCCACCGCACGACCTGCTGTTCTGGCGCTCCGGGCCGACCCACGGCGTGCGCGGGGGCGATTGGAAACTCGTCTCCACCGGACCCGACGTGCACGAGCTCTATCAGCTCCGCGCCGACATCGGTGAAGAAAACGACCTATCGACCGCGAACACGGACCAACTCAACCGCTTGAAAACCGTCTTCACCGAATGGGAACAAGGCACCATCCCTCCCGCCTTCCCCGGTGCCCCCGGTCGAAAAGGCAAAAAGAAGGCCAAGGAGAAGAATCCCTGAGGCACAAGGGAATTACGGTGCGAAACCGAAGTTCGGAACCTCGATCCAAACTCGAGATACCGCTCAATCAATGCCGCCGCCTCGCGATAGCGCCGCACATCGGCCAGCTCGCGCCAGTATTTGCCTGGAGTGTCGGCGAACTCCCACAGAGTGAGGTTTTTCAATTCATCGTCGTTCATGGTGCCATCCATCGAAGTGGAACTCGTTCTCTGCCCAGAGTAGCTCCAGAAGTGGGTGGCCACCAGCAACCCGGCAACGAGCAAGGAAAGAAGGCCAACCCCAATGACCACGGTAAAACAACCCGATCGCCCGGTGCGTGGATTTTCACCCGACGGCTGCGACGCGTGCCAAAGCACCACGCCCGCCCACGGCAGCACCATCATCCCCAGAATCGTCAGCGGCACAAAAACCACTTCCGCGGGACCGGGATGCCAGCCGCCTGATTCGTTTGGAATCTGCGAAATGAAAAAGGCACTGATCGCAAGCAGAGGCAGGGCCAAGGCAAACGCCAGCCAAGACAGAACACGACGAAATCCCGCATGTGTCACCCTCGGCAGCAGACAATAACGCCACAGCACCACTCCGATGACAGTGCCCACCAACAGAACTTCCAGCACGCCCAGTCGCAGAATGCTCAACAGCGAAACCAAGCCCGCTCCCGCATAGAACAACGTGGTGACTGCCGCGACAGTGACTTTGAGGCTTCCGCCATCGGCCGAAACTTGGCGAACGGATGGATAACCCTCGGCCACCCACTCACCGACTCTGGGCCGGCCACAACTCGGGCACCAAATAAACATGCGCTTCTCTTTGTGGCTGGCGCTCCATTGGACTCCAAGCGCTTGCCCAGCTGCCTTCATATGACCGCAGCTGCGGCATTTCACGCACGCGCACGGACCGGTCGAACCAACGTCCCAACGACGTCCGCCCATGATCAGAATCAAGACACCAGCAGCCAACAAGCCTCCGGCAAAAAGATGGAGAAGCTTGATGCGGCCGCGCTCCGTTGCCTCCTTGGCCGCAGCCGCGGCATTCACACGGATCTCGGCTTGTCGTGCACGGATCTGCATCCGTTCGGCCTCCGCAGCCAAGGCCGCGATCTCCGCCGCACTAGCCCCGTTTTTCTGAGCGTCTCTCCGCCGAACCGACACCGCTGCGGCGGCTTCCTTGGCCACGGTCCATTCGCGACTGGAGACAGCGCGTTGCTGCAGCAATTCGCGTGCCGCTTGCGTCAGCCCCAGGTCATCCACGATCTCGTTGAGCGGATGCGCAGCCACAAACAGCATGAGACCGAGGCTCATGAGAAACGCGCCCAATGCGCGCGGGCCACTGCCTCCCGGCGAGTCCGACATTGCCTCGTCTCCCATCTCCAACTCGAGTCCCTCCTCCCATGTCTCTGCCCTGACACCACGCTGTACGGCCCACTCGGTACCGATCAAGAAAGCGCGCTCGAACTTTCGAAACAGCGGATAAAACAGCAGACCGGCGACCAAGACCGCCACGCCCAGAATCCAATTCAGTGGCGACGGCAAATAGAAGATCAACAACAGCGGCACGAAGAACGTTGCGGCGTTCCAGATTCCAAAGAAGCAACTCCGCCAAAACGCCTCCTTCTGCTCCGCCGGATTGAGATGCCGCAGGATCTCGCGGGCGATGGCGCGCTGGTCGCGATAGATTCGTTTCTCACTCGTCTTCGACGACGGCGAGTCTTCCCGCACCGCCGCCTCCACCTGACTGCGAAACTCGGCCGCCGTCGGAAACCGCAACTCGGGCGCCGACTCCAGCGCGCGCAGCACGATCTCGTCGATGCGAATGTCCACCTGGACCCGCTTCGATGGCGCCTCGAGTTTGTCCGTGGGTCGCTCGCCGGTCAGCATCTCGTAAAGCACCACGCCCAGGCTGTAGATGTCCGCCCGATGATCCGCATGTCCGTTCGCCTGCTCCGGCGCCGCGTAGTCGGGGGTGCCGAACTGTAATGAGGGCGATCCGCCCTCAATCATTCCGGTTTCGCTGTTGATTGAGGGCGGGTCGCCCTCATTACAGAGCATCTTTGCGATCCCAAAATCCGCAATCTTCACCACACCGGCTTTGTCGATCAGCAAATTCTCCGGCTTGATGTCGCGATGCACGATGCCGTGGTCGTGCGCGCATTGCAGGGCATCGCAGACCGGAGGGACAATGCTCAGCGCCTCCTTCGGAGTCAGGCGTTTCGATTGCAGCAACTGACGCAGGTTCACGCCATCGACGAACTCCATGAGGAGGAAGTAGAAGCGACGCCCTCGTCGCTCCCCGGTGGCAGCGGCGCCCTCGCCGCTTGTCTCAGAGGGCGACGAGGCGTCGCCATCACCGGATTCAAGCGACGGGGGCGTCGCTTCTACCACGCCGAAGTCATGCACCGCCACGATGTGCGGATGACTCAGCGCCGCGAGCGCCTGCGCCTCCTTTTCAAACCGCGCGGCAAACTCGGGATCATCGGCCCGCTCGGGTGCCAGGAGTTTCAGCGCCACCAGCCGGTTCAGCGACTTCTGGCGCGCCTTGTACACCACGCCCATGCCGCCGCGACCGAGGCACTCCAGAATCTCCAACTGGGGAAAGTGCGGCGCCAACTCCTCCGGCGTGAGCGCAGGTGCCGGACGAACGGGAACGGTTCCAGCCTGAGTGGGTTCCATGATCTGCGCCATCAGACAGCGCGGACATTGTTCCTCAGTCACTCCCTCCGGCAGGGTGGCGCCGCAATGGGAGCAGGTGGATGGCGATGGCGGGTTCATGCCGGTGTCCTGACGCGTGGCGTGCAAAACCGTACTCTTTTTTCAATCCGCGCCGTCCTCCAGCGGCGAGTCGGCCCGCGGTTCGGTTCCCACCCACAGCACGTTGCCGTCGGGATCTTCAAACTTCATCTCGTGAGCCCACGAAAAATTGCGCGGTGTCTGGCGCACCTTCACACCGGCATCAGCCCATTCTTGGAACAGACGATCATCCTCCAGCCCAATCCACACCCAGACGGGAACAAACCCCGGCTTCGATTCCGAAAGCATGATCGCGCAGCCGTCGCGGGACACCGAACCGATGGCGCTGCCGGGATGCCCACCCCAGTCCAATTTGAACCCGAGGGTCTCGGTGTAAAAGCGGATGGCACTCTGCAGATCGGAGACCGGCAGAATCGGAATGGTGCATTCAAGGTCGCGCTTCATTTTCCCAGTGCCGAGAAAAGGGCTTCCATTTCTTCCTGGACCGTCGCCGGATCTTCCAATGTCCCCGCGACCTCCGCCTTCACGCAATCGCGCAGGCGACGCCGCATCCGGTGCACCGCCACCCGCAGGGCATCGAAGCTCATGCCGCGTTCGACCGCCAGTTGGGTCATCGCCCCACGGTCAGCTTGGCCGCCCAAAATGCCGCGCACCGCAGTGAAAAAATCCCCCTCGCCATCGGCTGTGCATTCCGCCTCCAAGGCATCCATCGCTCGTGCCATCACCGTGATTGCCCACTGCCGGTCAAACTCCGCGTCCGGCG
>JAGRPD010000192.1 GCA_020439875.1 Verrucomicrobiales bacterium | reverse complement strand
CGATCAACTCCAGGAGCAGTCCGGTCTCGAATCCGTAGCGCGGGGCGAGGGCGAGTACTTCATCGAGCAGGGGGTCGGGACAGGGCTGGTGGGAGGCCGGATCGGACACGTAGTCTCGCCACTGGCGCAGGCGATTGCGGCGTTGGCTGAGGGGGAGGGCGGTGTCGTCGGCGATGTCATCGACGACTCGGCAGAAGGCGTAGTAGGTGACCATGTCTCGCCGCCGCTGACGGGGCAGGCTGAGCAAGGCAAAGGCGAGGTTGGACTGAGCTTTCCGAGTGTTTTCCTGAGATGAACGGGGAGCACCGGGCATGGATGGGAAGGGCGGGTGGGGGGAGATGAATCAGTCGGTGGTGGGCGCACCGGGAAGGTGGGCCATGAAGGTGAGGCCTGCAGCTAGAAAGAGCCAGTTGCGGGCGATGGCAAGCATGAAAGCAAAGGGAAGGGCGGCGGCGGTGGGAGGCAAGCCTGCGGCTACGAGCATGGGGCGGAGCGAGACCTGCGTCTGGAGCAGGAGGGCCATGAGAGCGATGGCGGTGACGAGAAGCCCGAGCAGGCTGGGTAGGGCGCGGCCGAGCAGGCTCAGTGTCTGACCTCCACTGGTGCGAAAGGCTGTCTCTGCGGAGTTGAGAGCGATGAAAAGGGGGAGTGGAGAAAAGACGAGGAGCATCTCGAGGATGATCAGTTCTACCCAGGGCAGACGCTCCAGATGAATCCACAGGCGCAGGCTCATCCAGGCGGCATTGAAGGCTGTCAGGGCGATGATTTGTCGCCAGCGACCTTGCAGATCTCGCCAGGCGCGGGCGGCTTCGCCATCGGAAGTTTCCGTCTCGGGACGCCGCCAGAGGATGAGCAATCGAGCGGCCCAAACCTGGAAACCCGCTGTCCATAGGGCTTCAAAAGCCAGCCGCAAGGCGTCGCGTGCGGCCAGCAACCATTCGGGGCCGAGCGGCCGGTGGATTTCGAGTCCGAGCCAGAGGCATGAGCTGAGGCAGAGGCCGACGAACAACCAGCAATCGGCGGCGCAGAGGCGGCGTTTCAGTCCGGTGGCGTAGGGACGCCGCAGCAGGGTAACGAGCGTGAGGATCAGCGCGGCTGGGATGAGCAGGGCGAGAGGCCAGGGTGGGTTGACCTGATGCAGGGGAAGGGTGGCTTCGGCGGCGGAGCGTTGCAGCAGGATCAGCGGTCCGTTTTCCCAGCTCAGGAGCTGCATCCAGCTGGCTGGAAGCTCAATCTGCGACGTGACCTCATCGGGACGCGGCCAGAGCGTGGTGGCGATCGCACCAAGACCTGCCCAACCGAGAAGAATGCGCCGGTGTCTCAGCGCATCGAGCCCCTCCGAGAGATGCCGCCGCAGCGGGTGCCAAAAGAGGTGCAACGCCAGTCCCAACCCAAAGCCGGCGATGCCGAGCAGGGTCCAGAGCCAGAGGGGCGTAGCGGTCCATTTCACGTTGGTTAGTGGTTGCGGAGAAGAGGTGCTTTGTCCACGGCAACAGCTTGACGCGTCGATAAAAAAGAGACGCGAGAACGGCTGTGCAGTCGCCGATGTTACGGCTTGAGCCGAAACTTGCCGAAGTGAATGTGGGTGCGGGCGCGATCCGCCGTGCCACTGTCCCAGACGGCGCGGAAGTCGCCCGGTTTGACCTCGATCAGCGTCGGGTAGGAGTTCTTGATGCCAGCTGCGTAAAAGGTTTTTTCTTCACCCCAGCTGCCATCGGCAGATTGAATTTTGTAGCGCAGCGAGGTGCGGCCTTCTTTGGCGGGCATGGCGGGGCCGTCATTGTACACGTAGATGTGGGTGCCGTCGGCGTTGCGGGCGTAGTAGCCTTTGGAGCGGGCATTCCAAAGCTCCGGCTCCTGCTGGGCAGGCGTCCAGGTGTGGCCGCCGTCGGTGCTGACGCTGGAAAAGGCGCGTGGAGGATCGAGCGCGCCTTTTTCCTCCCAGTTGGCGGTGCGCATGACGATTTTTAATTCTCCGGGGGCGTCACCGGGGGCGATGTTGCCTTCGTGCAGGAAAACTTTGTCGCCCTGGACGGGCTGCGGGATGTAGCCTTCGAATTTCCACTCCAACAGGCTGGTGCTGCTGAGGACAAATTGATCTCGTGAACCGAGGGGATCGTTGCGCAGAGTGTTGCGATGCGCGGGGAAGAGGTAACGGGTCTGGCCTTTGACCTCGGTTTCGATGGGGCCTGCGACGACGATGAGCGGACCTGTGTAGTGCATGGCCAGCTCCACCGGCGTCCAGGATCGACCCCCATCGGCGCTGTAGGCAGCCACCAGTTGGGAGTCCTCACTGTGGCGGAAATTCATCGGGCAACGCATGGCGTAGCACCACATGATGTCCTGCTGGGAGGGCTTGAAGAGGATGGCATTGGCGTAGGCAAAGTGGATGGCTCCCTGCCAAAGATTGTGATCAAAAACGGGCACCGCTTCACTCCAGGTGTCGCCGTCATCGGTCGAGACACTGGCGTAGATGCTGCCCATGTCGGTTTTTCCAGGAATGCCCGCGCCGTAGGCGACGACGAGGTGCTTCGATTTCCACTGCGCGATGTAGGGCTCCCACACCAGCGAGGCACCGGGATGCTGATCCATGTGGCGCACCACGCGGACATCTCGCACATCGCCTTGGTAGTCGGCGTCGGCGGCTGGAGCGATGCTGATGGTGAGGAGGAGTGCAGCGAGATGAGGGAGGTGTTTCATCGGGAGGTGGGAGGGAGAAATTGAAACGCAAAAAGTTTGGCGCGGCACAGCGTGATCTGGAGCCGCACGGGGTGGTCTTCCAAACTGCTCAGATCCGCACCGTTTTGCCAAGTCACTTCTTGATTCACCGCATCGGTATTGAGGAGGACGGCGTCGGAGATGCCAAAACCGGGAATCTCCGTGCCATCGGCTTCGAGCATGGTCACTCGCGCCCAACCTCCAGCGTCGGTGTGGAGATTGAGCTGGAGGCGATCTCCGATGAAGCGCAGCGGATGGGTGGTGATGACGCTGGGTTCGGTCTGAGCATCGAGGGAGACAAATCCATCGAGCCTCTGAGTCGCTCGGTAGATGCCGCCGAGGTCTTTTTTGAGCCACTGAGCCCGGTCCTCCAGATCTTTGTCCCATACGACCGGACGCCCATGGGTGTGCGGCCAGCCGATGAAGTATTGATACAATTCATCGCCCCGTCTCACCAGTCCCATGCACAGGCTGACGAGACGGAGGTCCTGGCCATCGTGCCGACCCGCCGTGAGGTAGGGCGTCGGCCAGCGCTGCCAGGTCACGCCATCGCGGCTCGACGCAAAGTGGATATCGAAGGTGCCGTCATTGCCGTTGAGCGCGCGCGATTTCCAGGCGTCACCTTGGAAAAGCCAGTAGGCGGCGGGAAAGGCGAGGTAGGCCTGGGCTGCGAAGGGATAACGAATCGCTGCGCTGGTGTAGAGCTGGAAATTTGGGGGATCCTCCGCAGTGGGGGCCATGACCACGGGCAGCTCACGGCTGGGAGTGGGGATTTTTTCCGGCCCCCAAATGTGACGCGGTGGCACCGTGGCATCGTAGGGCCAGGGTGTGTCCAAATCGGGTGTCTCCAGCCGGGCGATCGACCGCAGCGGATCCCAGGCGCGGAGAAAAATGACGTAACGCTGCAAGCGCGGATCCCAAAATCCAGCATGCTGACTGTCGGGAGCAAAGGGGAACACGCGTCGCTCACTCTGCTGCCAGTGAATGCCATCGGGCGAGGAAGCGACATAAACACCGGCGCTGGCGGGATCGGGCCAATGGCGGGTGTAGAGCAGGCGGTATCTTTTTTCCGCACTGGCGTGAGGATCGAGAAACACGCCAGCCTCCACCGCCTCGACAGGCAGGATGTTGTTGTGGCGATCGCCGCGATATTCGGTGAGGCCGAGATCGGGGCGTTCGAAGTGGCGTCCATCGCGACTGGTGGCGAGGCTGAAGTGCTTCTTTTTGTCCGCGTCGTAGCTGCCGTGGAAAAGTCGGATCACACCGCCATCATCCACCACGCTGCCGTAAAAAATGAACCCCAGCGCCTCCGAAGGTCGCTCGGGTTTGAGGACTCGCTCGATCTGGGTGGGCGGATTGAGCTGGCGATGCAGGTTGTGCGAGAGATTCAGATCCAGCAGGGCGTCATCCAGAAAAAGTTGGCGATCCGAGGCGACGTCGATCGATTGCGCGGAGATCGATGGTGGCGGCAGGAGCGCGATGAACAGGCCCAGCCCGCCGACGCGAAGAGTCGCGCAGGAAACATGGCGCAGCGGATGAGCAAGGGACATGGCTAAGAAACGCCTGATCCGTTCGAAGTTAGCGGAGGATTCGTCGTATCCCCCATCGCCAGAAACCTCGTTGTAGGGTCGTACTCTATTCGCCCTCGCCATGAAGCTGCTCATCCTTCTGACCTCCCTGTGTCTCATGATCGCGTCCAGCGGTCGTGCTGCAACGAAAGCGCGCCCCAATTTCCTCGTCATCATGGCCGACGACATGGGTTACTCGGACCTCGGCTGTTACGGGGGCGAGATCGAGACACCGAACCTGGACCGCCTAGCGGGAGAAGGCGTGCGGTTCTCGAGCTTCACCAACTGCGCCTTGTGTGGTCCGACGCGCGCGGCCTTGATGACGGGGCTGAACCCGCATCAGGTCGGCATTTCCACCTGGACCGGTTTGCTCAACGACCGCTGCGTCACGCTCTTCGAGATGCTCAAGGACGCCGGTTACACCACCTGCGCCACCGGGCGGCTCGACATGATCACCGGCGAGCCGTGGCATGATCCGGTCAACCTCGCCAAGGTCGCGGATCGGTTTTTCGGCAGCACCGGTCACAAGGGGCCGGGCAACTACTTCGCCAATGTGCGGAACACGGAATTCTACCGCGACGGCGAACTCTACACGATTCCGGAAGGCGG
>JAGRPD010000191.1 GCA_020439875.1 Verrucomicrobiales bacterium | reverse complement strand
TTTGCGGTGAGATGAGATTCTTTGGGGTCGCGTCCGGTGAATTTTTTCTTCAACTCACGGGGAAGCGCTGCACACTACGCTGTGGCCGAAAAACCGACACGCCAACTTCACGTCAAAGTCACGCCCAACGCGCCGCGCTCGGAGCCGGTGGGTTGGATGGCGGATGAACGTGGCAGGGCGGTGCTGCTGCTGAAGCTGAAGGCGGCTCCGGTGGATGGGAAGGCAAATGCGGAGTTGGTTCGTTTTTTGGCGGACAGCCTGGGATGCCCGCGAGCTGACGTGGCGCTTTTGCGGGGGCAGACATCTCGGTTGAAGTCGCTCTCGGTGCCGCTGGAGAAGTGGGAAGCTCTCCAAAGAAGCGATGCTCGATGGGTGGAGCCGGGGGAAAAAAGATGAGCATAAGTGGCACCTTCAAATCGGGGTCCGGTCGAGTGAGCGCGAACGCGCCTCGTCAGGTGGCGTTGATTGTAGAGACGGCCATGGTTTCTGGGCGAGAGATCCTCAAAGGGATCGGTCGGTTTTTGCGGGAGGGTCATGGCTGGACGGTCGTGCATGAGCCGCGAAATTTGTTGGACCCGGCTCCGCGCTGGTTGGAGGGATGGAAGGGGCATGGCATCATTGCGCGGGTGGCGTCGGCGGAAATGGCGGAGGTTCTGCGGCGGACGCGATTGCCGGTGGTGGATGTGCTGGGACTCTTGAGAGACACGAATTTTCCGTTGGTGCATGTGGATGATGCGGCGATTGCGCGGATGGCGGCGCGGCATTTGGGCGGGTTGGGTCTTTCGAGTTTTGGGTTCTATGGGTTTGTGGGGGAAAATTGGTCCGAGCAGCGGCGGGATGCGTTTTGTGCGGAAATGGAGATGCGTGGGGCACCGCCCCGGGTGCTGGAGGTGGAGCGTCGGTTGCGATTGAGCCCCAAGCAGGGGCGGCGTTTGCGGGAGTGGCTACGGCGGTTGCCGAAGCCGACGGGGGTCTTGGTTTGCAATGATGATTTGGCCAATGACCTGCTTCAATGCTGTCGCCAAAGCGATATGGAGGTGCCGGAACAGGTGGCGGTTTTGGGGGTGGACGACGATGACGCGCTTTGCAGCATCGCCTGCCCGCCGCTTTCTAGCATCCGAGCTGCACACGCGGAGGTGGGCTATCAGGCGGCTCTGCTTTTGCAGCGATGGATGCGTGGCGGGGTGCCTCCGAAGACGCCGGTATGGATTTCTCCCGGCGAAGTGCTGACGCGCCAGTCCACGGACGTGATGGCGGTGGCGGATCCTCGGCTGCAGCAGGCGCTGCGTTGCATTCAGGAGCGCGGTTGCGGCAAACTCAGCGTGGATGAGATTGCCCGCGCAGCGGGGCTGTCGCGATCGGTACTGCAGAGGCGCTTTCGGGCTCGATTGGGCAAGACGGTGCACGCGGCGATCCGGCGGCATCAGGTAGAGACGGCCTGTCGCTTGCTGGCGGACACGGAATTGCCGATGGCGGAGGTGGCGGCGGCCTCAGGCTTTCCGCACGCGGAGTATTTTTCGCATGTCTTTCGTGAGGAAATGGAAATGACACCGCGGCGTTATCGACTGGCGATGCGGCGGGAGGCGCGTTCGGAGATGAGGGCTGGGTCGGACCAGTGACCGGATTTTTCAAAAATCTGACCGGAACGCGTCTGGACGGAGGGACGGGATTCGTGGCAGGGTGAGGCGTGTGTTGTACGGTTCTCACGAAAGAGGGCGTGCATCTCGAATCATCCATCCAAACATGAGCCAAGAATTCTTTCCCAAGATCGGCCGCATCCCCTACGAGGGGACGAAGAGCAAGTCAGCCCTGGCATTTCGCCACTACAATGCGGAGGAAAAGGTCGGTAAAAAAACCATGAAGGAGCATCTGCGGTTCTCCATGGCGTACTGGCACGCGATGAAGAATCCGTCGGGAGATCCCTTCGGTGTGGGCACGCGGTTGCGGCCGTGGGATGATGGCTCGGACTCGGTGGAAAATGCGAAGCGCGTGGCTGATGCGGGTTTTGAATTCATGGAAAAGCTGGGCCTGGAGTACTACTGCTTTCATGATCGGGACGTGGCTCCCGAGTTGGGCGATCTGCGAGCGAGCAGTGACGCGCTTGATGAGGTGGCGGCGCATTTGAAAAAACTGCAGCGCCAGCACAAGGTGAAGTTGCTGTGGGGAACAGCCTGTTTGTTCTCCCATCCGCGATACATGCAAGGGGCGGCGACGAGTCCCGACGCGGACGTTTACGCCTACGCGGCGGCTCAGGTGAAAAAGGCGATGGAGGTGACGCATCTCCTCGGGGGCCGTGGTTATGTGTTTTGGGGTGGGCGCGAGGGATACTCGACCCTGCTCAACACGAACATGAAGCGTGAAGTGGGAAATCTGGCGCACTTCCTGCACATGGCGGTGGATTACAAAAAGAAGATCGGCTTCAAAGGGCAGTTCTTCATTGAGCCGAAGCCACGGGAACCCACCACGCACCAGTATGACAGTGACGCGGCGGCCTGCCTGAACTTCCTGCGGGAGAACGATTTGTTGAAGGACTTTCAGCTCAACATTGAGACCAATCACGCGACGCTGGCGATGCATCGCATGGAGCACGAACTCACGGTCGCGGCGGATGCCGGTGCGTTGGGCAGTGTGGATGCGAACACGGGAGATGAGTTGATTGGTTGGGATACGGACCAGTTTCCCACCAGCATTTATCTGACCACGCAGATCATGTGGCAGATCCTGAAAATGGGCGGCTTTAAGACGGGTGGGTTGAATTTTGATGCCAAAGTCCGTCGTGACAGTTATGAGCCTGTGGATCTCTTCTATGCTCACATTGGTGGCATGGATGCCTTTGCCAAAGGGCTCAAAATTGCGCATCGCATCCTTCAAGATGGCGACTTCGCCAAATTCGTAACGCAACGTTACGCGAGCTTTGATCGTGGCATCGGCAAAACGGTGACCCAAGGCAAGGCGACGTTTGAGTCGCTGGAGAAGCATGCGTTGGCAAATGGCGAGCCGATGCCGGGTTCAGGTCGCCAGGAGATGCTGGAGAATCTGCTGAATACCTACCTGGACTGATTCAGTGCTGGGTGGAAACCGTGTCCTGAGGTGGTCTCGGGACACGGTTTGGTTCGCTGAAGGAAGGCGTTTTTTTACTCCGCGACGAGGTCGTAGCCGCGCCAGTCGCGGATGGTGACGTCGGCAAATTGGCCGACGGGAAGGGTGGCGTCCACAAAGACGGTGGTGTCGATGTCGGGTGCGTCGTGTTCGCCCCGGGCGATGCCGGGTTCTTCGACGAGGACGCGGATGCGTTGGCCAACGCGGTTGCGGTTGTAGGTTTCGACGCCGTTTTGGATGGCTTGCATGGCGCGGTTCCAGCGAGATTTCCGGGTCATGTGATGGAGGTGCCCCTCCATCTTGTCGGCGCGGGTGCCTTCCTCGCGGGAGTAGTTGAAGACGCCGGCACGCTCGAAGTGGGAGTCTTCGATGAAGGCGAGGAGTTCTTCGAAGTCGGCCTCGGTTTCACCTGGGAAGCCGACGATGAAAGTGGTGCGGACGGCGATGTCGGGGATGCCTGCACGGATGCGTTGGAGGAGGTTGCGGATGTGGGCTCCATCGGTTTCACGGCGCATTTCATGCAGCATGTGATCGCTGATGTGCTGGAGCGGCATGTCGATGTAACGAGCGACTTTGGGGCTCTCGGCGATGGCTTGGATGAGGTCGTCACTCCAGTGCGCAGGATGGGTGTAAAGCAGGCGGATCCAGAAATCACCTTCGATGGCGTTGAGGGCGCGGATCAGGGTGGAGAGGGATTCTCCCTTGGAGGAATCGACGCCACTGCGTGGGGTGGGGCGTCCGTCGGTCCACTTGTCCATGCCAAAGTAGGTGGTGTCTTGGGAGATGAGGTTGATCTCTTTGACTCCGCTGGCGACGAGGGCAGTGGCTTCCTGAACGATGCTTTCCTGGGAGCGACTGCGGTGGCGGCCTCGGATCTGCGGGATGATGCAGAAGGAGCAGGGGTGGTTGCAGCCTTCGGCGATTTTGATGTAGGCGCTGTGGGTGGGGGTGAGGCGGAAGCGCGGGGTGTCGAAGTCGGGGATGTAGCGAGGCTGGCGGGTGACGAGATTTTCCGGTGCTTCCTCGCCGGTGCGGTGCCCCATGATGTTTTGGATGATGGGGGCGACTTGGGTGATTTGATCCAGGCCGATGAAGGCGTCCACCTCGGGCATGAGGCCGGGCAGTTCTTTGGAGAAACGCTGAGAGAGGCAACCGGCGACGATGATTTTTTGGCGTTCGCGACCGCCTTCTTCGCGGGAGTCCACGGCGTCGTGAATGGCACCGATGCTTTCCTTCTTCGCCATGTCGATGAAGGAACAGGTGTTGATGATGAGGACGTCTGCGAGGTCGGGCTCCGGCGTCATGGTCATGCCTGCCTGCTGGAGGTGGCCGACCATGATTTCGGAGTCGATGAGGTTTTTGGCGCAGCCGAGAGAGACGAGACCGACTTTGATCATGGGGCGCGCATCCTACGCGGGATTGCGCGCTGCGCAAGGAGCGGCGGTTTTAGTGGGCTCCGGCACCTCGGACGACGGCGGGCAGGGTGCGGAGGAGGATTTTGAGATCGAGCCAGAGAGACCAGTTGTCGATGTAGGCGAGATCGAGGGCGACCCATTCGTCGAAGTTGGTGATGCCGTTTCGGCCGCTGACTTGCCAGAGGCAGGTGAGGCCGGGTTTGACGCTGAGGCGGCGGCGTTGGGCGCGTTTTTCGATGCGTTGGATTTCGAGCACCGGCAGGGGGCGAGGGCCGACGAGGCTCATTTCTCCCCGCAGGACGTTGATGAGCTGAGGCAGTTCATCGATGCTGAGGCGGCGCAGGAGGGAGCCAAAGGCGAAGACGCGGGGATCCTTGGTGATTTTAAAGACGGGACCGTCCATTTCATTTTCGGCCAAGAGGCTGTCCCGCTCGAACTCGGCGTTGGGCCTCATGGTGCGGAATTTCCACATGGTGAAGGGTTTGCCGTAGATGCCCGCGCGTTCCTGTCGGAAAAAGATGGGTCCGCGTGAGGCGAGGCGAATGCCAATGATGGCGAAGAGCCAAATCGGGAGCGTGAGGATGAGGAGGATGGCGGCACCGGTGCGATCCAGGACGTCTTTGAAAAACAGGGACCAGGAAGCCTGGGGTGTGCTGTGAAAGACCAGCATGAGACGGCCTGCCAGGGTGTCGAAGGTGGGGCGAGCGATGGCGGTTTGGAAAAAATCAGCCGAAATCCAAGCTTCAACGCCTTCGGTTTCGCAGGCTTGGACGGCCTCTTCGATGCGGGCAAAATGGACGTGCTGGGCAGCGAACAAGACGCGGCCGACGGAATGCCGATGCAGCGCGTCCACCAGATCCGAAATGGGACAGACCGAGATGTCGATGCGCTCCACGACTTGCAGCTCGGTGCGCATGGCGGGATTCATGCGGGCGAGGACGGTATCGATGTCGTCCAGCTTCCCGGCAGCGATGACTTTTTCGCGGTGATAACCTTTGCTGAGGCGGCGCAGCAGCAGTTGGCGCTGCCAACTCTCGCGCAGCAGGATGGCTCCCATACCGAGAGAGAGGCCGAGCAGCAGCACTGCACGACTGGGCACTTCCCAGCGTACGAAAATGGTGATGGCTCCGATGATGGTGCCGAGGATGACGGCGGACTCACCCATCTGCCGCAGGGAGCGTCCGGGAGACTTGTGCAGGGTGTTGGAGTAAAATCCGCGGGCCTCCAAAATCGTGGGAGTGAAGGGCACAACGATGGCCAGCAGCCAGAGAAACTCTGAAAAAGGAGGAACCGCCGGGAGATCCGATTTCCAATAGGGCGCAAAATCCGCGCGCAGAAAGTGACCGAACCACAAAAAGAACGCCAAGATGGCGCTATCGACGGTTTCGGTAAGCTTTAAATTGATTTCTTGGCGGCGACCCAGCATAAACGGAAAGGACACGGAATTCCAGTTATCATAAATTAACCTGAAAATTATAGCATACTTGGCTAATGCCACAACTACTTTCCTCCAGTCAGCTGTTTCTCTCCCAACGACCTCTGGTCGTGGGCGTGGTGTCCGATGCCGAAACGCTCGCTTCCTGGCTCGCTCTGAGCGAGGAGGCTCGTGCGCGGAGTTGTGATGTGGTGGAGCTGAGGCTCGATACGGTGGCGCTGGAGGGAGGTGAGTTAAAGGAACGGGTGCGGGAGGTGACGCAGCCGCTGCTGGTCACGGCACGGCATCCTGCGGAGGGCGGGGCGGCCTCGGAGCGGGCGGCGGAGCGGGCTGCGATGCTGGAGCCTTGGTTGGACCGGGCGGCGGCGATGGACGTCGAACTGCGCAGTCTGGGGGAGATGCGAGATCTGGTGCGGCGGGCTCAGGCGGCGGGCGTGGGCGTAGCGGGATCGTTTCACGACTTTCAGCGGACGCCGTCGGACGAGATTTTGGAGGGAGCGGCGGGTTTGGCGGAAGCGGCGGGGGTGGATCTAGTGAAGGTGGCCACGTATTTGAATAGCCCGGAAGATTTGGCGCGGTTGATTCGCTTTGTGAGCGCGGAGCGCCGGGTGCGGGTGAGCGCGATGGGCATGGGTCCGCTGGGACGGGTATCGCGTTTGGTGCTTGCAAAGTGCGGCAGCCTGCTGAATTACGGCTATCTTGGAACGCAGTCCAATGCAGAAGGCCAGTGGCCTGCGGAAGACTTGAAATCTCTGATGCAAAAAGTGTGATGGTGGATTCAGCGACACGCAAAAAATGGATGGCACGACGGCTGCGCGCGGCGGGCCTGCTGGCTTGCGGCTTCATTTTGACGGGCTGCGATGACCCTCAGCGCGAGGCGGAACTGCGCTGGCGGGAGGAAGAGGTGAACGCCAAAGAGGTGGACGTGGTGCGGCGGGAGCGGGAGGTGCAGAAGCAACTCCAGGCGATGGAGAGCCTGAAGATCGAACTCACCGCTGGACAGGCGCGCGTGAAGCAGCAGCAGAAGGAGCTGGATGCGGAGGTGGCGAAGATGCGGGCCGCGCGCATCGCGTTTGAGACGAAGGAATTGCGTGGTCCTGCGCCGAAGATTTCTGCGGAGCGGGCGATCGTCATCGATGCGGAGACAGGGCAGGTGCTATTTGAAAAAGAGGCGGACAAGGAAGGACCGATCGCCAGCACGCAAAAGCTGCTGACCGCTCTGCTGGTGGTGGAGGCCGGCAGTCTCGACTCCGTGGTGACGGTGGAAAAAAGCGACACCGAGTGCGCACCCGTGCGGTTGGGCATTCAACCGGGAGAGCAGTACACGCGGCGCAAGCTGCTGACGGCGCTCTTGGTGAAAAGCTCCAACGACATCGCTCAAGCGTTGGCGCGGGATGTGGCGGGATCGGTGGAGGCCTTTGTGCAGCGGATGAATACCAAAGCGGCCGAGCTGGGATTGGAGAATTCCCATTTTGTGAATCCACACGGCCTGCCCGATGAAACTCCTCAGTTCTCGACGGCGCGGAATCTGTCGGTGATTGCCGCCTTGGTGGATCGGGTGCCGGACATTCGGGAGATGGTGAAGACGCGGGTGTTTCAGTTTGAGCGGGAGGGGAAGAGCACCCTGACTTTGGAAAACACCAACCGGGTGCTGCGCACCTGCGGCTACTGCGATGGGATGAAAACGGGATACACTGATGCCTCGGGCTACTGCCTGGTCGCGTCGGGTGAAAAAGACGGTCGGCGGCGCATCGTGGTGGTGCTCAATGACA
>JAGRPD010000190.1 GCA_020439875.1 Verrucomicrobiales bacterium | reverse complement strand
CTTCCAGATGAAGATGTTTCAGGAGAGGATCGAGCGGCGGATCGAGGGAGGCGTCGCCGCCGTCCAGTGTTTCGCTGACGGTGTCCATGAGCTGCTCATAAAAGATCAACACGTCCTCCAGCGTACGCGCCTGACCGCGGTGCAGGTAGGGTGCGGTCAGGCCGAGATTGCGCAAGGTCGGTGTGCGCAAGGCCTGCCGGTCGTCGGCTCCGGTGCCGGGAACGCCGATCACATGCCGTTTGAAATCGGAAAACATGGGGCCGCCGTGACACTGGATGCAGCCCGCCTTTTCAAAGGTCTTCATGCCGCGCTGCTGCGGTTCGGTCAGGGCGGTGGAATCGCCGCGCTGAAATCGATCAAAAGGGGAGTTGCCGCCGATCAACGAGCGTTCAAACGCCGCGACCGCTGCCGCGATGGTCGTCGCCGTGATCGGTTCATGGCTCTGCTCTGGGAAGGCGTGCGAGAATTTTTCCCGATAGCCGGTGACGCGCCGCACGCGATCCACCATGGCGGCCACCGCTTCGGAATCGGCGCAGGCATCGCCGCGCATTTCCGCCCGGGAGCGAATCGGATGAAGAAGCTGGGCTTCCAATCCGGCCTCCCGCGCATCCCAAAACATGGGAGCCTTTTCGGGATCGTACGTTGATCCGCTGACGAGTCCGTTGAAACCGACGTTAAGCAATCCCGGCGTGTTGCGTTGCAGGGGTTCGATCCCTGAGGGCTCGGAAAGAAGTCGCTGCGGGCCGATGCCGCGACCGCCCACTCCCAGTGGTGTGGCGCGTCCGTCGGCCCATCCGTAGCGGGGATGATGGCAGGTCGAGCAGGCCACCTTCTCGGTGGCGGACAGCACGGGATCAAAAAACAACAGCCGTCCCAGGGCCACCTTCTCCGGTGTCGAGGGATTGTCAGGCGGATCGATGGCGGATCGCGGCAGCGCGGCCAGCTTCATCTCCGGGGGAATCACGGGCGATTGGGCGCATGCCCCATGCGCCGCGCAAACAAGCAACCCGGCTGAGACGCCCAGGTGGATTCGGGAAACCGCCATGCGGCAAACAACGAACTTTTTCGGCTTTGGGCAAACGCGAAACTGCGTCATGCTGAGTGCCGTTGGTTTGCTCTTGATGAATCTTTTCCGACCAAAATTCCGCCTTCTGATTGCAGGGTTCCTTTCCCTCATTGCGACCTTCGTTCTTCATGCCGAGGACGATCCGTTTTTCATCGAAGGTTACGCGGGCGAGATCAGCGTGGCACCGGGTGAGGAGGTGGCGTTTCACGTTTCATCCAGCGCGCCCAAGTTCTCGGCCGAGATCACCCGGCTGGGGGCCAAAAATCAGGTGGTGTGGCGCAAGGCCGATCTTCCCGCCCAGCTTCTTCCGGTGCCTGAGGATGCTTCCGCCAACGGCTGCCAGTGGCCGGAGACGTTTCGGGTTCCCGTCGGCGCGGATTGGAAAACCGGTTACTACTCCGTCACCTTTCGCATCGCGGATGCGGGTGGAAAATGGATTCACCGCGGCAAGCGCACGGCGGAGTCCGAGGCCTTTTTTGTGGTGCGCGCGGCGGAGCCGGGAAGGAAAACCAAAATGCTGCTGCAACTCTGCACCAACACCTACAACGCTTACAACAACTGGGGCGGATTCAGCGTCTATGCCTACAGCGGCATGGCGAAAAACCAGGGGCACAAGGTTTCCTTTGAGCGACCACCCCGGTCCCAGTTTTCCCGTTGGGAACTGCCCTTCGTGGTCTGGTGCGAAGAAAACGGATACGAACTGGATTACGCCACCAACGGCGATCTCGAATTCCGTCCCGAGCTGCTCGAAAACTACCGTCTCGTTCTCAGCGTGGGCCACGATGAATACTGGTCGGCCCCGATGCGGGATCATCTGGAAGCCTGGATCGCCGGTGGCGGCAACGTGGCGTTTTTCTCCGGCAACTCGGTGTGCTGGCAGGTGCGCAGCGAGGATGAGGGGAAGTCGTTTTCCTGCTTCAAGCAGAACTATCATCTCGATCCCATCTTCCAGACGCGGGATTTCAAAACGCTGTCCACGGCCTGGAGCCACCATCTTTTGGAGCGTCCGGAGAACCAACTAACGGGCGTGGGATTTCTGGAGGGCGGGTATCGCGGAAGTCACGGCCAGTTCATCGGGGAAGAGGCCGCCTACACCGTGCATCGTCCGGAGCATTGGGTGTTTGAGGGCACTGGATTGAAGCGCGGTGATGCCTTCGGCGGGAAGGACACCATCGTGGGTTATGAGGCGGACGGCTGCCAACTGGAATGGCGGGACGGGCTGCCCTTTGCCACGCATCAAGATGGCACGCCCGAGTCGTTTGAGGTTCTCGGCACCTGCCCGGTGCGCTGGCATCCGGATGACTGCGAGTGGTATGAACGCTGGGAAGTCGGCCACACCGGCAACGCCTGCATGGGGATTTACACCCAGGGAGGCACTGTCTTCACCGCCGCCACCACGGACTGGGCGCATGGTTTGTCCGGCAAAGACCAGGCGGTCGAGCAAATCACGCGCAACGTGCTGGATCGTCTTTCCCAATCGAAAAACGAAACCCGGTGATCAGGCCAGCAGGCCGGGCACCAGGTTGCCATGCACGTCGGTGAGGCGGAAGTCGCGGCCCTGGAAGCGGTAGGTGAGGCGCTTGTGGTCGAAGCCGAAGAGATGCAAAATGGTGGCGTGGAAATCGTGCACCGACACGGGGTCACGCGCGACATGCCAGGCGAAGTCATCGGTCTCGCCATAGGTCAGGCCGCCTTTGACGCCGCCTCCCGCCATCCACAAACTGAAGGCTCCCGGGTGGTGATCGCGACCGGTGATCGATTTGTTGCCGGGCCGGTTTTCACCGAGTGCGGTGCGGCCGAACTCGCTGCCCCAGACGACCAGGGTGGTGTCGAGCAGGCCGCGTTGTTTGAGGTCCTTCAAAAGGGCGGTGATCGGTTGATCGACCATCAGGCAATTGTGGGCGAGCTGGGAATCGAGGTTGCTGTGATGATCCCAGGAGGCGTGGATGATGTTCACGAAACGCACGCCGCGCTCGATCATGCGCCGGGCCTGAAGGCAGTGGCGGGAGAAGATTTGAAAATTGCCGATGCCACCGAGGTTGCTCTTGATGGGAGGTTCGACGCGATTGATGCCGTAGGCGTCGAGGGTGGCCTGGGATTCACCGGAGAGATCGACGAGTTCCGGCGCGGCGCTTTGCATGCGAAAGGCCAGTTCGTAGCTGTTGATGCGACTGGTGATTTCGGGGTCGCCAATGTGCTTGTGTTGAAGGCGGTTGAGGTCGTTGAGGGCGGTGAGGCTGGCGGCCTGCATGTCGGCGCTGATGCCGGCGGGGTTTTCGAGATTCAGCACCGGCGAGGCACCGTTTCGAAACATCACGCCGCTGTAGGAAGAGGGCAGGAATCCACTCGACCACGTTGAGCTGCCGCCGGGAAGGCCGCGCCCTTTGCTGACCATCACCACGTAGGAAGGCAGGTCCTGCGTCGTGTTGCCGAGGCCGTAGGTCAGCCACGAACCGACGCTGGGACGGCCGAGCAGGGGCGCGCCGCAGTTCAGCATGAGCTGACCGGGCAGGTGATTGAACTGCGTGGTGTGCATTGAGCGAATCAGCGCGATGTCGTCCACGCAGGTGGAAAGGTGTGGCAGCAGGTCGGACATCTCCATGCCGCATTGGCCGTGTTTTTTGAACACGCGCTTGGTGCCCATCACGGTGGCGGTGTCTTTTTGCAGGAAAGCGAATTTTTGATCGCCAACGAGCGAATCAGGCAGCGGCTGGCCGTCATGCTTGTTCAGCATCGGCTTGGGATCAAAGAGATCCATTTGGCTCGGCCCGCCCTCCAGGAAGATGAAAATGCAGCGCTCCGCCTTGGGCGCGAAGTGCGGTTTTCGGGTGGCGAGAGGATCGGCGGGAAGGGCAGATTCTTGCGCCAAAAGACCGTCCTGCTGGAAGAGACTCGCCAAAGCCAGCGTCCCCAGTCCGCAGGAACTCGTCGCGAGAAAATCGCGTCGGGTGCGGGTGAGGAGTTGGTCAAAGGGGGACATGCCGGGAAGGTTACGTTGTGAGATCAGGCTGTCTTCAATGGAGTCGCCTTCACTTTGCACTCTGCCATTGGGTGTATTCGGCCAGAATTTCGTCGCGCGAGCATTTTGGACGCGGCACGGTGCGGACTTTGAAACCGTAGTCCTGCATCACCACGGGCTTGGGGATGAGGAACTGAAAATCCCAGGCGGGATTGGTGGTTCGGAGTTCCGCGTTGGCACCACCGCCGCTGGGCGAGTGCGTGAAGCGGATGCCTTCGGTGCGGTCAAACATCACGATCCACACCAGATCGTCGAAGTTTCCGTAAAAGAACGGCAGGTCAAAACAGAAGGGCGAGAGGCTCTTGAAGAGCGTGTCGCGCCCGCCCTCGGGGAAGGTCATTTCGAAGGTGTCATCGCGATGCCGAACGGTGCTCTGCTCGTTGTG
>JAGRPD010000189.1 GCA_020439875.1 Verrucomicrobiales bacterium | reverse complement strand
ATGGCCTCGGTCACTTTTTTTCTGGGTATGGTGCCCGAACAGACCTTTCCTGAAGGCTCCCCGATCTCGCACTTCATGGCCTCCTTTGGACCCACCGGTTACATGACCTTTGTGAAGGTCTTGGAACTGCTGGGAGGCCTGTTGATCATGATCCCCAAGACCCGCAACCTGGGTCTGCTGGTGCTCGGCCCCATCATCGTCAACATCGTCGCCTTCACCCTCTTCGTGGCCGGCGGCAACTTGCTCGACCCCATGCTCCTCGCCATCTGCGCCCTCGCCCTCTACTTGATGTGGGCGGAGCGCAGCAAGTGGCGGAAGCTGGTGGCTTGAGGTGCCTCATGGTAGGAGGCGAATCGCTTCGCCAAAAAGTCAAAGGCCGTCGCAGCCAATCGACTCGGTCGGGCAACCGTCGAGCGCGTCCATGGCGAGGTCGATTTCGGACTCGGTTTGTGGCTGGCGCACGACCACCGACATGCCGATGTCATCGTCGCGCTGGAAAAACAGCGGCGCAGTCGAGCGGCATTGGTCACAGTCGATGCAGGTGGAATCGACGTAGAATTGACCGGGGACGTTTTGAGGAAGGCGTTCGGTGAGGTCAGGCATGTTCGTGGCAAGTTGAGGTTGGATTCGGTGGCGGCCACCGTCTGCCCCACCATCCCGACCTTGCCTCGGAAGAAAAATGCAATAATATCATGGATTATTGCAGATGAATCCAAATCCACTGGCCACCGCCGCCGTCGATCTCAACGACCTGCACTTTCTTCGGACACTGGGAGAGTCCGGCAGTTTCACCCTGGCCTCACGCCGTCTGCACGTCACCCAAAGCGCGCTGACTCGGAGGATCCAGGCCATTGAAGCGCGTCTCGGCACCCGCTTGTTTGAACGCACCACCCGCGCGGTCCGCACCACCGAGGCCGGTGAGTTTCTTCTGCAACAGTCATCGCAGTTGCTGAGTGACGTGGCCCAACTGTTGCACCAGTTTCAGCAGACTCACGGCAACGGCCCCATGAGAATTCGGGTCGGCGTCTCCCACACCATCAGTCTGGCCCACCTGCCGGGACTGTTCAGCCGCAACCTGCAAAACCAACCGGACCTCCAACCGGTGGTGAGTCATCATCCGAGTTCGACGCTGTTGGAACAACTCGCGGACGCCTCGCTGGATCTCGCCATTCTTTGCCCGCCGAAGACGTTGCCCGCGAACATTCGGGTGGCCCATCGCTTCAACGATGCCTTCACCGTCATCGCTCCCGCCCAACTTCCGCCTCCGCCGTTTGAACCTCGCTCCCAAGCGTACAAGCAGTGGCTCCGCGCGCAGCCGTGGATGACGCTGGGCGGGCATTCGGAGACGGCGGCCCAACTGCGCGCCTGGAGCCAGCGCTGCGATCTCGCTGTGTCCTCACGCATGGAACTCGACAGCTTCGACCTGATGATTCACCTCGCGGCGGTGGGCGTGGGCATCGCTCATGTGCCGATCCGCGCCATCGCCGCCTTTCCGAGACGGCGATCCCTGCGGCGTTTACCTTCACCCGAACGCTTTTCAAGGCAGTTGGTGGTGCTGGCACGCAAGGATCGAAACCCGCCTGCGGCGATCACCCAATTCATCGACGGAATCCTTTTCTGAGGTCCCATCGGCAAGTGGAAGTTCCTGGGTTCATCCGGGAAGCGGGTGCGCCTCTTTTGGAATGACGATCCGATGGGCTCCAGGACGGCACCATGGAAGCCTAGAAATGGACGTAGCCGCCGACGTGAGTTGGTGGTGATGGGTGGGCTTGGAAGCTGACGATCCACGTTTTGACAAACGCGGCTACGAG
>JAGRPD010000188.1 GCA_020439875.1 Verrucomicrobiales bacterium | reverse complement strand
CGATTCGGCCAGCCTCGTAGCCGCTGTGGAAAAACCCGAAAAGGAGGCCGGGCATTTTGCGGGAAACAACCCCGCGCCGGTCATTGTTTCGGTCAGTCAAGAGGCCCCGCATGGCGCGGCCTCTACGGCTTGCGGCATACCTGCATCACCTGAATTCCCGGCGCGAAACGTCGGAACAGCGCGATGACTTTTTTATCATCCTCGAAGACGACGTCGATCTTCTCCCGCAGGCAGATCTCGACCTTTTGCCACAGGTATTTCTGATACCAGTCCAAGTCTCCATGCGGACAGCGGTTCCGGGCCTCGGGACCGTCCTCCAGCAGATGCAAGCCCTGATGCCGGATGCCATACAGCTCCAGTTCCGCGAGCGTGAGGCGTCGGCTTTCGGCCGAGTTTCCCCGGCTGCTGACGATGAGCACCTTTTTCACTCCCGGCGCGGATGCGAGGGCAGCGAAAAGCTCTGGAGCGGCGGTGATGGTGTCGTCGATGTCAAAGGCGAGGTTCATGATGGCGCAATTCGATGCAACGCGGGGCGCGCGCTCAACCCCAGGCGGCGATGCGGCGGTGGGCTGCGGCGGCATCCAGGTGGGGAGGCAGGGTCAGGTCGAGCGCGATGTTGGAACCCGACCTGCCAGCCACGGAGATCAGCCCGTGAATGTTTGCCTCAAGATCACGCCAAGCCCGCCAGCACAAGGCATGGACCTGTCCGGGCTCGTCCTTCGGCGACTCGAAACGCAGCCGGAAATCCCCAGAACGCGCCTGCGTCAGAGTGAAGGTGCCGGACAAGGCGGGCAGCGAAGACTCCTCAAAGTCCTCCAGATGGCGGCGCTCGCGGATCGCCGTTTCCACCGCCGCCGAGAGGTCCTGGGCGGACACGGTTTTGGCAACCGCCACATGAAAAAAGTCGAGCGCCAACCCATGTTGGGACGCGCTGAAGAGATGGGCTTGCCGGAGCGGAATGCCCTGTCGAAACAGCTCTCCACTGATGCAGGCGGCCAGTCCGCGCCAGTCCCGCGCCGCCACGGCGAGAATGTCTGAAGGCCCCTCGTGAATCAGGTCCACCTTGGGCCGAACCACCGGGTCACCGCCCGCGAGCCGCAGCAGATGCGTGCCAAACTTGACCGCGTGCCTCCCGTAGATGCCGCCAAAAAAGTCCGGGCCAAAGTCCCTGAGAATTTCGAGGTCATCTTCATCGTGTCCCTGGGCTCCCAGAATCCGGCGGGCGGGGTCCCTCTCCTGCCGAAAGACGCGCAGGCACTTGCCATACAGCTCAAGGCTGTTGAACCACCGGACGGGATCCTCCTGCGGCCGCTCCCAGCGCATGCGGTCGGCATGGGTGAAGACAAACAGGGCGCGCAACTTCTCCGGCGTGCCGCACAGCCTGGCAAACTCCTCCACCATTTCGGGCGGGTTGGAACCCAATCCGGCCCGCTCCTTGAACGCGCGCCGCTGGGCAATCAGGAATCGGGCGACCTCAAGCGTGGTGGCGGAGAAACCGTGGCTCTTTTCCCATCCGGCAAAGTAAGCGTCCAGCTCCACCCCCGAAAAACCCGAGGCAAACCGCTCATGCCGGGAAAGTGCCGCGTTTTCCCGCGCCGCAAGGTCCGCCCCGGTGAGCGGCAGGCGCTTGGTCTTGAGCGCCAGTCTCACCGCCGCAATGTGCTCGGTGTCGAGACGGGCCGCCTCGAGACCGGGATGCAGCCGACTCTCCGAGGCCAACTGCCCGCCCTGGCGGATGCATTCGGCGCCTTCACCCAGCAGGGTCTCGAGGTCCTGCATCTTGTGCCGTTCAATGACTCCGCGGGTCCATTTTCCCGCCATAAGGACCCGCTCGTCGAGCGATGATTCGAAGGCGCTGTAGCCGGGAAAGAGCCGCTCCATGGCGCCGTCCACATGGGAGAGAAAGTCAAACGTGGCCGCCAGGCTCCCCCGCTCCTCGGTGAACAAGCGGGCGAGCGACGGCACCGGCGCAAACCAGTTCCTTGCACCGCGAAAGGTGCCGTGCATCTCCGCCGGATCCACCGGCACCGAGTACCTCTGGGCCTGCAGCAGCAGCGCCACGGCCGCCTCACTCCGCTCCCGGGCAGGCACACCCTCCGGCAGGGGATCGTGGGAAAGCCCGCCACGCCCGTAAACCACCGTGCTCCCCGGGGCGATGCGTCTTCCCCCGCGAAGTTCGCGCTCAATAACGCCCTGTGAAAACGCCGCAATCCGGCGGCGGGCCGAGAGAATGCGGGCACGCACTTCATTGGCGAATTCAAATCGCTCCTTCTCCGAGCACCCGGCACCAAGCAGGTCACCGAGCGACATAAAATCCCCGAAACCCATCACATCTTCCGGATGATTTCCCAGGTGGTCCGGCCTTCCCCCCGGCTCATGACGCAAATGCTGCCAGCAGCGCACCCGCAGCAGGAAATCGTAGGCATCCAACACCCCGGCATCCTCCGTGGCGATCTCCTCCCGCACCTCCCGGATGTGGCGGAAACCCTCCAGCGCACGAATCCACGCACCGCCCAGAAACACGCGCAACCCGTCGTTCTTGATGTCGAAACGGTCCATCCGCTCCGCCTCGCCCCCCGCCACAGCCCATTGGTCACTCCAGTTCGCACGGATGTGAAGAAAGTGCTCAAACGCATCGCACGAATCCCGCAACCGCTCGCGGAAGCGCGTCTCCAATCCGAAGGGATCAAAAACCGGCGCCATGTCGAGAAAGGCATTCAGTTCCTTGCCCGAAACCCCGGGCGCGTCATCCAATCCGCAGGGCGTCAGATCGAGGGCAAAGCCATGCGCATCCTCGAACTCCGTCGTGTGCGAGGTCTGGCGCTTCAGCTCCTTGAAAAACGAATCGTGCTGGATGTCCCCTTTGACCCGTCCTTCAAAAAGCAGCACGATGTCCCGGTCCGAACACGGAGTCATGTCCCCGCGCCCCGTCCCTCCGGCGGCAACCACGGCAAACGGCCGGTCATAGCCCAGCTTCTGCTGCTGACGCCGCGCCCAGGCGGCAATGATCTCCAGGTACGCCGCCGCGCGCGCTTGGGTGATGGGACGGCCATCATCCATGGTCGGCCGCCGGATCCACGCGTCATTCTCCTGGATGAGCTGACGATACGCCTCCAGCGGCCCCGCCTCCTGGATCAGGTCGCGGGCTCGGGAGGCAGGCAGATCTTCAAAGGCGGACATGGCACAGGGAGTTGGCACCCATCGGTCTCGCCGTCAAACAATGCCACACCGCACCCTTTGGCAAGAGACGCCGCACTCCACTCAGGACCATGCCCATGGTGGGCTGGGTTGTTGAGCGAACCCACTACGCCGTTTCAAGCCGTGACACAAACTCCGCCAAGGCATTGAAATCCAACCGATTGGATCAAAACGGGCTCTTGGATGCCTGGCATCTGCTTCCCAGTGAGATGATGCAGCGTCGCTTCGCCTGCTGGCACTATGGGAGGTTCTGTTTCCATTAGCACGGGGCGCTCTCGAGGTTGGGTGCTGCGACTTCCATTTTTGTTTTCATGCAGCATTGATCACTCGTCGTGTCGCTTCGAGAATCTCCCGACGCTCGTCACTGCTGCAAATCTTGGGGTGCATTTGCCTTGTAACGGCGATCAACAGGTAAGGCTTAGCCGATGGATCAATTCTTCCCTCATCGATGAGTTGGCCGAGCCCCGTTGCGATAATCGTCGTGTCGAGTGTGAAGATGTCGAAGCCCTCCGACATGAATGCATCGTCCGGCGATTCGAGGTCTCTCTCAATCTGATCGTCCGAATGTAGGGACTCCTTATATTCCTCCAGGCGGTCCGATACTATCCACGCGATGCAGTCCTTCAGTTCGTTCTCTGGATTGTCAGCGCGCCAGCTCCGCCACTCGTAGTATGCGTCCCATCCTTCGTCGCTGCCAAATGGTGCGTCTTCATCTGCGCAATCCCAGAAGAACTCTTCGGGCATAAGTTGCCTCGCTGCCGGATGAGCCTGATCGGGTTCATTGAATGGGTCGTGGTCGCTCATCGGGAGATTTTTGGAGAACGTCCCGGATCAGGCGACGGCGAGCGGGAAGCGTGGATGACACGACAGATACCATACGAGCCGTTGCCTACATCCGTTTTGTTCGGGCTTAGTAGTAGTTGGGGCACGTCTGTTGTGATCTTCTTGGCTTCGGGACTTAACGTTTCTACTGTGGGAAATTGTTATGCAAGAGAAGCGCATCGGGAGCATAGCCGTC
>JAGRPD010000019.1 GCA_020439875.1 Verrucomicrobiales bacterium | reverse complement strand
AGGCGGCTCCGATGACGCTTACGGTACTCGACTACCATCATGCGGAAGGCTACCTGGGCTTGGCAGCGTCGGCATTTTTACAAAGACGCGGAGCAAGCCAGCGCCTGGGTAGCGGTGGCGCGGGAGGATCTGCGCGGCAGCGGTGGAACGCCTGTTGGATGAGATGGAGCAGGAGTAGGCAGGAAGCGTCAGCGAAAGGGCAGCAGAAGGATTAGCCAAAGCGGTGGACTACTTTGCCGCACGGGTAGAAAGGATGGACTACGCCGCCTTCAAAGAGGCAGGCATTGTCATTGGCAGTGGTGTTGCCGAATCCGTCTGCAAGGGCATTTATCGGCAGCGACTGGGTGGACCGGTCTCAAAAGGAGCCATCTTGATGCGCATGTGCTTGCGCTACGCTGCTTTCTCTTCAGCGACGGCCAGCGGCTACACCTTGTGGAATCACCTCAGCCCTTCCGCCACTTCCTCAATGACAAACTCCCTTACCATCATATTGCGGCCACACTCCATGATGCCTGCCTCCGTATGTAAATGTGAGGAAATTCTCTTTCCACAGCAAAATCGACTCTAGTCAGAAAGCGTTGCAGCCAACAACAAAAGGTGCTTTGGTTGAAAAAATGAGCCAAATACTCAAACTGAGATGCCCGCTTGACGGTGGAACAATTCTACAAAGCCCCAAAGGTGCCTCTTGCGACTTATGCAAATACCCAATTCCATTTCTTAGTAATGGTAACAGGGAGATTCCTGACCTCCGATATCTTGACAAAACGATCGACATTAGATTGTCTTTCACAATTCCGCAGACTCCATTGCAAACAGGAAATGTTGCACAATTTGGCATCGCAACAGGCACTGATTTTCAGTGTATTTCTCGTGAAAATATCCGGAAGTTGTATGGTACCAAATTACAAAAAGAGTCGCTGTATTACATTGATCGTATACAAAAACAAGTAGGCACAAATGCCTCGATATTGGATTTGGGCTGTGGAAATGGAGGAAATAAAAGATATCTTGAATCGATTGGTTTTCATAATATCATATCAGTAGATTATATGGCATCGGGTGCAGATTACTTGGTAGATGTGCACCGGTTGCCTTTTGCTGCAGAAAGCTTCGATATGATATTAACGACCGCCACACTCGAACATTTCTATAATCCGTTTATTGCGTTCTTGGAAATGAGTCGCGTACTTAAGAATAACGGGGGATTGATTGCAAGTGGAAGCTTTTGGGAGAGTTGGCACGGCAACTCCTGTTTTCACTTCTCCCCTGGAGGTATTTCTCTCTTGTGTCAGTTTGCCGGTCTAGTGCTTTCCGATGTGTGGTCCGGCTGGGGATTTATTCCCAGCATATCATCTCATGCGCTTGGGTTAGGCAGATTCAAAAGACTCACTTACTGGTTACAGACCTTATTCGATCTTTCCATGGAGTATTCATTTGGCGCTGAGGCGTCTAAGATTCATAAGTTTAGAACGAGCGGATCATTTGGATTATTTGCACAAAAAAAGTATGCGGATAATGGTGACGGGCGTCTTATCCCCAACGCTGTATTCGATCAGTGAGTCTAAGCGTCACGTGCCAGCGCCACCCGCCACCGGTGCGCAATGCCGGAACATGCCGACGCGCTGAAGCGTGGACATCGTTGGGCAAGGCTCAAGCCCTGCCGCAAACATCAAGGATCGGCGCTTGGTAAGCCTCCACCATGCGATCGAATGAAAACTCCCGGAAGGCGTGCTCCCGCAGGACTTTGGCGTCCCGCTCTGCCGCTGCCGCCGTCACGCCAAAGAGCACTCGCTCCAGCGCCTCCACCAGACCCTGGACATCACCCTTCTTGAAAATCGCCGCCTTGCCTGCCAGCAATTCCGGCAGCGACCCGGCATTGGAAGCGACCACGGGGCGTCCACTCGCCATCGACTCAATGGCGGCGAAAGCGCATGCCTCTTCCCACTCGCTGGGGATAACGATGCAGCGCGCTTCCCTCATGAGGTCCGGCGCGTCGTTGCGCAAGCCCAGCAGCTCGACCCCTGGGGGGACTCCCTGGGATCGCAAGGCATCAAGTAGCGCGCCGCCGCCCGCCAACTTCAACGCTGGCGCGTCCTGCCGCCGACGTCGCAGCTCCTCGTACGCGCTCAACAATGTCGGCACGCCTTTATAGCCTTCCATCTGGCCGACGTAGAGGATTGGGCCGTTAAGCGGATCACTGGTTGGGGGCGCCTCGAAGCGCGCGAGGTCCACGCCGTTGTAAAGGCGCTCCACCCGCCCGGCAGGCACACCCAGGCGATGGACGAGCTTGTCGCGATTGTAATCGCTCACCGTGATGATGCGCCGGTAGCAGCGCGCGCCGAGCTGACCGCGCAATCTGACCGCGAGAGCCTTCCATCCGGTGCGCCGCGGCACCGGTTTCGAGCTTTGATCGATGAACATCGCACCCGTCACCTCGGAAAGGCGCGTCAAGCGCAGAGTCGCTGGGCTGAGCATGGGATAAAAGCAGATGCCCAGGCCGGTGCGGCCGAGGGAGCGGATCAGCGCCACCGCAGCCTCTTTGTCCAGCCGCCCGCGCATGGATTCGCGGACATGGGCCACGCCCCCGACCCGCGCAAATTCCTGCGCGAACCAATCCACCGGCTGCCCGGAGAAGCAGACATGGAATTCGATCCCCTCATCGCGCAATGCCTCCGCCTGGCGGATGAGCCATGACTCAAACATGCGGCGGAGGCGCGGGATAAAATCCCAGATCAAAACAAATTTGTCTGCGGGGGCGCGCATGGATTCACTGGATTCAATTCGGATCAACCTGCTGCGCCTGCATCCGCTCAGGATGCAGGAACGGCTGCCACTCCGTGCCCTGCTTGCTCAGCGTGAGCGCATCGAGCGGCGCGGAGCGCTTTTCCACCACGACCATATACGGGTAGATGTGGATGGAGTGAATTTGCCGCTGGACCTCATCCGGCACCTGACCGCCATCGCGTTTCTCCGTCTTGTTCAGCAATCCCGCCATGCCGGCCACAAACGCCATGAAGCCATTGCGCGTGCCATGGATGTCCTCGCAGATAAAAACGCCGCCCGGCGCCATCTGCGACAGCATTTGCTCCAGCGTGACGATCTGCTGGGTCTTGGTGTGCCCCCCGTCGTCGATGAACACATCCACCGGCGGGAGATCCTTCTTCACCCCGCGCCAGAATTCCGGATCGCCCTGGTCTCCGATGAGCACCCGGATCCCCTCGGATTCACACACGCGACAGGCTTCCTCGATGTCCACGCCGATGATTGAGCATCCAGGGCCGAAGTAACTGCGCCACATGCCGAGGCTGCCGCCGCTGTAGATGCCCACCTCCATCACCACTGGCGACTGCCCACGGAACTTCGCCAAATGACGGTCGTAGGCCTCGAAATAATGATGCCACTTCCAGATTCCAGGGCCGGTGTGGTTGTTTTGGAAGTAAGTCCACAGCGCATTGTCGACCACTGGCTCACCACCACCGCCGCCATGGGCCGCGCGCATTGGCTGGAGATTCGCGCCGACTTTCCGCCCGCGCAGCCAGCCGAACGGTCGATACAGGGCGATGCGCGCTTTGATCGATGCCTCGCGCACAGGCGACGGCAGCAAGTTCTGGAGGACTGACATCATGACGGAATGGGGTGGCTGCGCGAAGCGAACGGGCGGGCGATATTCAGCGCGTTCGCGCCAAAGTCACGCGACGAAGCGCGTCGCGATGGATGAAACTGACTTCACGGGCACCACGAGTTGCGGCCAGGATTTCGTACCCGTGGGAGTTCAGTAGCCGGAGTATCTGCCGTGTCTTGGGCACACCGACTCCGGCAAAGCGATGATGAAACTCCACCAGCAATTGTGGCGGGATGACTCCCTGGGCTAACAGGTCGGGGATGACCTCATACTCGCTGCCTTCGATGTCCAGCTTCAGCAGATCGATCCCAGCGTGGCAATGCTTGCGCATCGCGCCCGGAATCGTGACGCACTCGACCACGACACCATGCGAAGCGACGCCCGCTTGGGACACGGAGGTGTGGTTCATGCTGCCGGGATTTTCTAGCGGGAAAACCGTCAGCGTGCCCTCCGCGCCCGCGAGCCCCTTCGGCACGAAGTGAAACGCAGCGGGCAACTGCTGCGCGGACAACCAGGCACCGGAACGCGGCGTCGGATCGAAGGCCCAGACCTGACACCCAAACCGCTGAATCAATCCCAGATCGAAGGAGATGTCGTCACCAATCCCGCCGCAGTACACCACGCTGGATTCGGAGAGCAGCTCGGGGCAGAAAGCCCACCCGCCGTAGTCGGAGCCGATGCGTTCCAGCGGCGCGCGGCAGGTCGGGTGGACCTCAATGGACCGGCCCGCCATCTGGCTGAGCCAACTGCGGATGGTGGCGATCATTGGCGTGCGGTGACGGTTTTTTTCAGCGTGTAGCCGGCGAATACCGCCACGTGTTGCGGCCCGCGATGCGACTCGGTTTCCTGGCACACGAGCTGCCACGAGGCATCGGCAAAAATACGGTCGAGCCGCAGACAGCTTCGAAAAAGCGCCAGGGGATTGCCGGTCTTGCCTGGAAAAGTATAGCCATAACCGCTGCCACCCACGGAATGGCTGTCATGCAGGCTTCCCGAGAAAAGGCGGTACCAAGGCCCGAAGGACGGGCAGTTAAAATCGCCCAGCAACAGCATCGGCAGCTTTTCTTTTTTCAGGCGCTCCGCGACCTGGCGGTGGAGATTCCCCTGCCCGTCCCAGTATGCCTGATAGATCGCGCGCTTGGCACCCCAGGCAGTCCCCGGGATGCCGATCAGCCCATAGATCGGAATGCCGTGCCGGTAAAAGCTCAGCATGTCGCGCGGCGTGGGGAAATGCACGCTGTAGAGCGCAAAGGTGCCGCGCGGTCCATCCACCTCAAAGCTCGCGCCCACGATCGTCTGCCGCGCCCCCTCCACCCCCGGCTGCGTGGCATAGGCCAGTGTCTCCGTGGCGCGCACGGGGAAGCGGCTGAGCACCAAGAACTCGCCCGATTGCGCGGCATTGGGCAGTTCGCCATACTCTGTGGCGGTTTGATAGCCAGCCATGCGCCGCGCGGCATCCTGCATGGCGATGATGTCCGGCCGGGTGCGGTTCTTGAACGGCTGCAGGCTTTCCCCGCCGGACTGGCCCCGGTTCCAGGTCATCACGCGCACCTCTGCCGCGGCGGACAGATCGCTCTTTGATCCCAGCCACTCATAACCCGTCCACGGCACCCAGTAAAAATGCACCGTGCCCAGCGCGATGAGGCCGGCTCGCCACCGCAGCAGCAGCAGCAGCGGCGTCATCAGCGCCAGCGGCAGCGCCCAGATCCACCGGGGCAGGAACATGCAAAACGCCGTCGCGATGTTGCGCTGCCCGATCCACTCCATGCCGACAACAACGACCAAGAACACAGCCAACGCCGCGGCAGACATCACAAGAATCCCAGCGCGCAGCAACCAAACGATGGCGAATCTCAGATCACGCGGTTGCGTTTGTGAAAGACTGCTCATGCAAGAACTCCATCCATTTCACAAACCGGCACCCCCACCTACAGTTCGCAATTACTGAGCCTTTTGCGAACAAACAGACTGTAAACATCCTCCGTGTCGTGCAAGTCCTGGTAGGTCTTGTGAGAGCTCGATGCCCGGCTCTCCCGGCAGGTGAAATTAATGCCGATCTCACAGATTTCCATATTTGCCGCCTCAAGGGTTGCCAGCATCTCCAGGTAACCCGAGTCGCCATACTTGTCCTTTATTAATTCAGGATGGACTTCCATCAAAATTGAAAGCTCCGGGGCACCTTCCAGCAGGGCCGGCATCCCACGAATGACATCGACCTCATGTCCCTCAACATCCATCCGAACAAAGTTGATCTTCGCGAGTTCGAATCCCTGGGAGGATAGGAGGTCGTCCAGCCGGTAAGTTTTCACCTCGCTGCGTCCGACGATGTCCGTAAATTTTTCCAACCGTCCGGCATTCATCGAATTGAGGTTGAAATGGCGGGTCAAAAACAGAGTTCCCGATCCCGTTGCATTGCTAACAGCACCCTCGACAATCGTCACGCGGTCATCATAGCCATTTTCGTTCACATTCTTGGCAAGCAGCGCAACATTGGAGGCGCTCGGTTCGATTGCCAGGATCCGCCCGGTATTTCCCACTAATTCCGCCTCAATCAGCACGTAAAAACCGAGGTTGGCCCCAATGTCCACCACCACCTGTCCTGCCGACACCGATGACTGCACACACGCCGTCTCGACCGGTTCCCGCCATCCCCAAACATAGAGCTGCTGGGAAAGCCCGGGATCACGTGGAGTCACCCACATCCGCGCCTTCGAATGGGCCAGCCTCGGCACAAGCAGCCGATCGGGAAACAGCAGTCCAGCGGTTTTGAACAGGATAGACCGCAGCACATGGCCAGGATGGCGCACTCCCTTGGCGGCAAGTCCGGGGATACGGCGGGCGAAACGACAGCAGTCTGAAAAAAGGCTCATGGGGAATCAAATCCGTGATGACACAAAGTTTGATTAATTCAGTAAAACAACAGAGGAGCAACAACTTCTTGCGCTTCACGGCTGGTCATGCTGATTATCGTCCAGACTGTGGACAGCAACTTGATGATCAACGCCAGAGCTTGTTTTTCCCGGTTGAAGCGCGGGGTCATGGACTCCGCCCGGCACGCTCGGCTCACTCGTGAATTGGCTGGCTGGGCCCATTTGATTCAATCCGCATTTGTACATGATGACGCCGAGCGCGCCTACCGTCTCAGCCGTGCCTACACATTTGCCGAATTTCCTGCGCTGCAACAGTTGGTGTTGCGGCGTTTGAGGCGTCTCGATTACTTGCCAACGTCTTACGGCCCCGGCTCCATCCATGCCGCCACTGTCTGGCGGCGCGCTAGCATCATGTCAAAGCGCAACGTTGAGCGTTTGGCGCAGGATTCCCACATCAGCCGTTCAATTGTCCTAAAGCGCCCCGGTGCCGAGGGAGAGCGCGGCGTTCTCCTGATTACCTTCGAGTACAACTGGCTGAGGCTCATGATGGGGCTTGACGACAGCGCCTGGACACACTTTGACCAGCATTACGATCTGATACTGTCGGCCAGCTGGTCCCCCACCGACTATGCGGCGCTGGCAATGATCGTGTGCAGCACCCCGCGGAAGGTCTATGTCCAGACCTGCAACTACGACGAAATTGCCCGCATTGAAGCCTTCCACCCGAGACTCCGCTGCCTTCCCACACTGCCGTGCGATTGGATCAATCCTGCAAATTTTACTCCCTTGTCATCGGATCAGCGAGATATTGATTTTCTGATGGTTTCCAACTGGGGCGAATTCAAACGGCATTGGGAGTTGTTTCGGGCGCTCGCCCGCATGCCATCAAACCTCAAAATTGTGCTGATTGGCCAACCAGAACCCGGCAGAAGCCAAGAGTACATTGCTAAACTGGCATCGGAATACGGTGTCCCGCAGAAATTGCAATTCGTCGAATCAGTGCCGATTCAGACGGTGGCCAGCTTTCAATGCAGGGCCAAGGTCTCAGTCATTATGAGCTTGCGCGAGGGTTGCTGCGTCGCAGCCGTCGAGTCCTTGTTTGCCGGCTGCGCACTGGCAATGCGTGAAGACGCTCACGTTGGGCCGCTCGCCTATGTGAATGCCAAAACCGGGAGACGGCTGCGTCCCCGTTTTGTCGCGCAGGATTTAATGGCACTCCACGCCCAGGCATCCGAGATGGACCCATCTGGCTGGGCTCGAAAAAACATCTCAATGACTGAGTCATGGAAAAGGGTAAACGCGTTTCTAAAGCGTGAAACTCAAGAAGACCAGAGACCATGGACAGAAGACATCTGCATGCCCGAGTGGCACCCGCATCCCACCTTCGCCAACGCAGAAGAGAGCGACATCATGAAGCCCGCGTATGAACGGCTACAAGCTCTGGCACCTTCCGTGTTTCCAAGCGATCTGCGGCACACCAGCTGGCGGTAGCATTGGAGGCCAGCATGACCAAAAGCCACTCAGGATCATTGTAAGCCTCTCAAACACCAGCTCGATCAGGCACGGGAACCGGACGGTTAATCTGAGCCCATTTGCGACGGTAAAGCAAAAGGACCGCCCACGACTTCACTGCGGCCAGCCGCGACCGCGAATCGGGCAAACGACGCACTGCCTGAAGGCAACCAGCATCAGCAAGCCTTTGAAGCGCCTCTTTGCCATCACTTCGACTCGACGCGGCATTGAGAATGTCAATGACAGGCAGATGAAACTCGTTCGTCCATGTCTGATAGAGGTGGCGAGTGAACAATATCTCACTGACCTTCCCCACTCTTCGCCGCTGCGTGGAAACTGGGGTTTCGCTGCGTGGGGTCTGAGTCTTGTCAACAAATTGGCTGAAGCACGAAAGAGGCTCTGGCTCATACCAGCATGGATCACGAAAACAGGTGGCACGAATGGGCTCCATGACCGGGCCATTGATCCGCTCGCAGGCGGCAGAGAGATCTACACCAGAGTGCGTGTTCCAGAAAAAGCAGCACGTGCCGATGGTGAAACTGAAGAATGCCTCCTTGACGCGCTCCTGATAGTCAAGATATCGTGCCTCCCTGCCGTAAATGTCGCGCATGGGTTCATTCGCGGTCTTGCGTAACGCGCCATCCGGCAGCACCTCAACGACACGGTAATTCCGGCACATCACACGGCAAGCACGGGTGCTCATGACCCGCAGATTTTGCTCCAGCCAATCAGGATCAAACGCATTATCGTCCTCCAGAATACAAGCGTGAGTTGTAGTCGGGAAAACTGATCCGGGGGCAAAGGCGAGGCTCAGATTGCCGACCATGCCCAGATTTCGCGGATTCTGGCGTGTTTCGATCCGCGGATCGCCCAGCCGCGCCACAACCTCACGTGATTCGAAGGCACTGGAATCATCATACACCACTGCGCGCCAGTCGGCGTGGGTCTGCGCCAGCAAACTGCGCAGCGCGCGCTCGAGAAGCCTGGGCCGCCGGTAGGTGATAAGCCGGACTTCAACCGATCCTTCCATCTGTTTGCCTCAAATGCAGGGTCAACCGGCGGGCGGGATTTTACTCCGGACGAGGCCGAAGACATCATCGCGACAGAAGGCCACCTCGAAACCGAGGTCCATCAACAGCTTCAGCAGCGCGAAAGATTTGGCGGGGCCTCTCAAGCGCGGGTGCAGCTCGATGATAATGCGATTGGTCGCAGTAGGAAGCTCCCGCCAGGGTAGATCCACCTCGGCACCTTCGATGTCCGCGATCACCACGTCTGGCTCGAAGTCAAGACGAGACCACAGCGTGCGGAATGACATGGTGGGCACGGAAATGGCCGTCTGCCGCTCCCCCCTCCGCTCCACGCCATCACCCCAGAACTCGGGGCTCGTGTAAAAGACCATCTCACCGTCCTTCGCGGCGATCGCTGCACTGATGACCTCCGCCTGGCGTCCGCTCAAATCATAATTGTGCACTAGCCTCCGGACGGATCCCGGATTCGCCTCCACGGACACAACCCGCGAGGCCGCCCCCTGGGTGAGGCAAAAGAGGCCCACGTAGCCGACTGCCGCGCCGAGTTCGACGATCTTGTCCCCGGACCGGACCAGCGACCTGCACGCCTCCGCCTCGGCACGTTCGTACCTGCCGCTTACTATCGCCACCTTCATGGCGCGGCAGAATCCACGCACACAGAGCGGCACTCCATTCAGCGCCCAGGTCCGGAAAAGTGGAACCCCCAGATGGAGATAAACCCGCCTCTTTAGACTGGTCCAGAGTCTTCTTGCTAGAGGGTGCGCGCTCATAGTTGGTCTGCCGCTGGGGTGCCAATCTGCTTCATCAACTCGCCCGCGACCCGTTCCGGCGTGATCTCTCGCAGGCAACGACGGTCATACGGGCAGGGTGTGCGCAGCCAGCAAGGCGCGCATTCGATGCCGGTACCAAGCTGGATCGCGAGCGGGTAGGGGAAATTGGCCGCCTCGTAGCCACCGGTAATGATGACGGATGGCACCCGGAAGGCGTGCGCAAGATGCATGCCACCAGACACAGGACCCACAAAGGCACCGCAAGCGCGGAAACATGAGGCAAACTCCTCAAGGCTCGTCTGACCGGCGAGCGAGCACCAACCCGGATGGCCGGGTGGCGACGGAAACGCAGGATGTGTGCCAAGCTCGATGATCGAAAGCTCTTCAGGTAGGCTTTCAATGAACTTTCGCCAATAATCGAGCGGCCATTGCTTGTTCGGAGTCCAACCGCTCCCCGAGACTTGCACCAGAATCTTCAGCTCATCACCCGGAGGCCAGCCCCCAGGCAAGCACAGCGGTCGCTCTGGCAATTCGAGGGAGAAATCATCGGCATCGGGCACTCCCATCTGGGCGGTCATCTGCTTCAGAATCGGCAGTTCGTGTCTCTCAGAATAACTGATACCGATCCCCGTTCTCGCGGCTGCTGCACTGTCAAAAGACCGCACTGCCCCCACCCCTATCGCGCCATTCAGCAACTGATGGTTGCGAGCGCAAAATGCGATATCCAGTGCGGGCTGTTTCCGGCGGACCGCCTGTATGGCGCACAGCACCATAAGCTCATCCCCAAGCCCTCCGCCTTTTGAAAAGACGCCGCCCCCGAGCCGCCTTTGGTGCCCTCTGTTCAATGCCCGAGTGAGCCAACCAAAAACCACCCCCCAATTCATCGAAGCCCAAAATTTCGTCGACGCAAAATTTTCTTGCAAACCATTGCCTAATAGCGAGCCGGGCAAGTTCGCCTTCCTAAACCCTGCGCGCAACGATCAGCAATTCGGACGCTCTGCATTGCCTCTCATATCCGTCTCTGATCCAAGGCGTCCGACGAACGATCAGATAGCCCAAATAAGTCATCACCAGCAAGCCCTCCCGAAGCACAAAGTGCCCGGCATCGGCAAGTCCTGCCATGCGGTTCAACCCAACTCTTCTCAACGCACCGCACACCCACCGGAAGACCCACTTCATCAATGAATCGGTGCCTTGGAAAACCGAAGAATACTGCACCCATTGCTGATCCCAGGTGTCCCTGCTAGAAACTAGTTCGAGCCGCAGATTGTCAGGCAGCAGTTGCTTGAGCGCGCGAACGGAAAAGCACCATGGATGGATGAAGGGCTTCTGAAACCAGCCCCACTTCGAGCCAGCTTTCGCAAGCCCCGCAGCGTTCCGGTTCGGTACGGCTATCACAGCCAGTCCGTTAACTCCGAGCAAATTCCCCACCGCCTTCAAGATCCGCCGAGGATCCGATGTGTGTTCCAGTGAGTGCCACATTGAGGCGAACTCATATCCCTCGGACGGAGCAACGAATCGCTCAATCGACGAGTCACGGAGATCCAACCCCTTGCAGCGGGCAAGCCGAACTTGGTCATCGTCAAGAAAATCGATCCCCGTGCTAATCCATCCTGCATTCTGCGCACAGCCGACCAGCCAGCCATGACCACAACCGATATCGATGAATCTCGGTCTTCCGTCCCCGCCGAATTCGCCCCATAGTTGCTGAAGACGTTGGAACCGATGAATGGCCTGCGCCCGTTTCAATAACGCCCGACGCCGAAACCATTCATAGTCGTAGCGCTTTGTGTAGATGTCCCTGATCTCATCATCAGACGGCATCGGATGGCAAAAAATCAGTTCACAATTGGCGCACGAATAGTTTTCGAACACCCTCCCATAATCCCAAATGGCTGCCCGATTCTCTGGATGGATGGGTGCCGATACTCGTTTACAGATTGGGCATCGCACAGCATCCGCCAGGCTGTCGTTTTCAGGGCCTTCAGTCATGCCTTCCCTAGTCGCTGCAATTCGTTGCATCAGAAATCTATAGAATGCCCTCTACAGGCGAGCAGAACGGCTACTGCAGTCGCAACGAATGGCCGTCACGCTACGCTCTTGAACACAAGCGCCTGCCCTGTGGAGAGACACAGCGGATACGCTGATTTGTCCTTGAAGAACTCGTCCACAGCAGCCCGGGCACCAGGACATGTTCGAAAGCCGTAGTCGTCAAACACGACCATCCCTCCCACCGAAAGACGGGGCCAGATGAATTCGATGCAGTGAAGCACCGACCGATAAATATCGAGATCAATATGCGCAGCTGCAATCTGGGCTGCAGCCAAACCCACAAATGTCTCCGGGATAAATCCTTGGTGATAACCGCAGAACTCCGCGTTTCCCACATACTCTTTTACTTCAGAAATACTAGTATCCGCGAAATCACCCTCCTGATGAAGGTCGTGCAAAGGGTCGGTCGGGGGCATACCTCCAAAAGTGTCAAACAGCAGCAGTTTTTTGTCCGTTCCGGACGCTGCGAGAAACGACGCCATCATCGCAGCGGTTCCGCCCTTGTAAACGCCGCATTCCCAGATATCGCCAGGCACGTCCAGGCACTGTTGCAGCATTGTGTACAGCACATGGCATCGATGGCGAGAAACCAAAGTTCGCGGTGCTGCGATTTGATAGTACCGTTCGAACTCGGAATCGCCTAACCAGGGGCAATAGTGCGGGCGGTACAGATGACCATCGGGAATGGACGGTACCGAAAGATCCTCGTGCTGCAAACGTCGCAGTTCGAGCCCAAGACGACGTAGCAGGAATTTTGCCGGAGTTGCAAGCATGCGGGGAACCATCGTATTATATCAATTGTTAGGTCTCGTCATCTGAGCGCGACTTTTCCCATTCGAGAACAGGAGCTATCACTCCTGGCCGGATGATGCCGCGCGCTTGATATTCGCGGAGAAATTGCGAAGTTCCATGGCTGATAATCACGCTAAACCGAACCGCTGCCTCGACCCGGCAGATCCAACCACGGTCATGCTCACCGATGCAGGCGGTCACCACGTAACGTCCCGCATTGAGAAGGCCAGATGGAATCGTAACCTGCCACCGGTTTGTGCCGTGCTCGTAGCGCATCTGACGAGAATCATCCATGTCCCGGTGGTAAGATGTCAGAACTGCCGCCCCGTCCGGCTGCCAAATCTCAATACCCACGACCAACCTGTCAAGCACGGCAAACGCGTCAAATTCCATCATAACGGCGACCGACTCGGTCGAAAGAACTTGATCTGGAAGGACCCGTCCAGCGCCGTCCACAATTGCGACCTTTCTCAATAGCACTTTCGAGTTTCCCGGTGCCTCATTGATGGGCCAAAGGACGGAGGTCGCTGATCCCAGATTGTTGTGTCGAAAGTACTTCCCGATGATGCTGGGAGCGTCACCCGTACCGGCAGTCACACCAGAATCCAGCAGCAGCACCCTCCCGCACAACCGCTGGATGGTGGCCATGTTGTGGCTCACGAAGAGCAGCGTGCGCCCCAGCGCGGCCACATCCCCCATTTTGCCGAGGCACTTCTTCTGAAACTCAGCATCGCCAACGGCCAGCACCTCGTCGATCACCAAAATCTCCGCCTCAAGAAACGCCGCCACAGCGAAGGCCATGCGCACCGTCATACCGCTGGAATAGCGTTTCACCGGCGTGTCGAGGTAAGCCGCGCAGCCGGAGAAATCCACGATTTCATCGAGCTTGCGCCGGATTTCCCCGCTCCTCATGCCGAGGATCGCGCCGTTGAGAAAAATGTTCTCCCGTCCGGTCAGCTCGGAATGGAAACCTGTGCCCACCTCCAGCAGGGAGGCGATGCGGCCTTTGACCTTGATGCGTCCGGAACTCGGCGCCGTGACCCGTGAGAGGATTTTGAGCAGCGTGCTTTTGCCGGCGCCATTGCGCCCGATGATTCCCAGCACCTCGCCATGCTCGACCCGGAAGTTGATGTCGCGCAGCGCCCACACGTAGTGATCCTCGGGGCGCAGTCCGTCGCCCGCCATGCTGCGTTCGCGGTTGTTCACCTGGCCCACCTGCGCGTACGGATCCTCCTTCCCCCGCACACGGTGCCACCAGCGGTTGATGTCGTGCGAAATCGTCCCCGTGCTCACCTCGCCAAGGCGGTAGAGCTTGGAAAGGTTTTCAACCTGGATGACGGTTCCCATAAGTCTGAATTGGCGGGCACGACAGCCATCATGCCGCCGCACGCTGAAGGCGCGACTGGCGGTAGGCATCGATCCTCTGGTCAATCGTATGCACGATCACCCAGGACAGCGCGATGCTGACCGCTGCGACCGCCGCGGTGTGCGGGAAGCTGCCCCGAAACCCCTCCCCAAACCGGCCACCGATTGATGGCAGATCAAACAACCGGATCACGGTGACGTGGACGAGATAGACCGGATACGAAAGATCACCGATCTCCCGATCCCACGACAGCCGCGCGCAACGGGCGAAGAGCACCGGAATGGACAGCGTGACACCCGTATAGAGCAGCACCAGCGTGCCCGTGTAGCTGAACCGGTTCCAGACGGAGTAAAACACGCACAGCCCAAAGAAGCCTGCCACGATCCCCGCCTGCACCAGCCCAGGCAGCAATGCGGGGCTCCAGCGCGGGTGCAGATAGAGGCGATAGGCCAGGATACCCAGGATGAAGTAACCAAACTGCAGCGGCGCGGCAAAACTCGACGCCACATCGCTGAGCGCGACGAGCCCTGCCCCCTTGGCCATGATGGGATCAAGCAGCGCCGAGGCCACCGCAACGCCGACCAGTGCCGGCAGCCGCAAGCGCGCCAGCAGGGGGGCGAGCAAATAAAACACCAACTCGCAGGAGATCGACCATGCGTGTGACATCGGCAATGGCTGCCAACCGCGAAATCCATCGCCAGTCACCGGACCGCTGTACCAGTGGGCACCGCCCGAGCCATCGAAGGAAAACAAATGCACCAGATCCACACCGAACCCGGAAATCTGCGCGCCCGCCATCGCCGCAATGGCAGTGAACCGGCCTTGATCCCACAGCCTGCCGAGCAGGCGCGGCCACTCCGCCCAAGGGCCGCCGGTAAGCGCTGGCACCAGAAACGCCAACACCACCTCCAGCGCCAGCACCAGCCCCAGCAGAGGGAAGATCCTGAGCGCCCGGTTGGAGTAAAACAACCGTCGGCCCAAGCCGCCGGGCTGGTTGTATTTTGCCGAAAGGATCAGCGCCATGTAGAAGCCAGACACCACAAAAAACAGTCGCACCGCCAGATTGCCACCAATCAGCGGCAACCGCCCGGCCGACAAGGTGTGCGCCGCCACCACAACCAGAGCGAGGAACAATCGCAAACAGCCCATGAGTCACACTTTACAAAGTGATGCAGCCCGGCGGCATGCTCACACCGTGTCCATGAAGGTCTTTTCCACGCGGTTGAAAATCACGATGCCAATAAGCAGCACGGTGGCGGTGACGCCGGCCGACCAGCCGAGCATCGACCAGGAAAACGTGCCGGCACCAAGGTAGAAGGCGCGGAATGCCTCGATGATCGCCGTCATGGGGTTCAGCTCCAGCCAGGCGCGGTACTTTTCCGACACCATGGAGAGCGGATACACGACCGGTGTGGCGTACATGGCAAGCTGCACGCCAAAGCCGACGACGAAGGCGAGGTCGCGATACTTCGTGGTCAACGCGGAGATGATGATGCCAAATCCCAGCCCCTGCGCGCCCAGCATCAGAATCAGCAGCGGCGTGCCCAGCAGGATGCCGGCAAAGTTCGGATGCAGCTCCGCTCCCTTTGCCAGATACCAGCCGAGGGCGATCACCAGCGTGGCGAACTGGATCACGAACTGGATCAAGGTGGAGATCACGATGGACAGCGGCGTGACGAGGCGCGGGAAGTACACCTTGCCGAAGAGATTGGCGTTGTCCTTGAACGTTGTGGACGTTTTCGTGAGGCAGGTGGCGAAGTAATTCCACGGCGTGGTGCCGGCGAGGTAAAAGAGCAGCGGCGGCGCCCCGTCCGTCGGCAGCTTGGCCACACCGCTGAAGATGACCGTGAACACCAGCGTGATGAGCAGCGGCTGGATGAAAAACCATAGCGGGCCGAGGATGGTCTGCTTGTACACCGCCACAAAATCGCGGCGCACGAACATCCAGAGAAGATCCCGGTAACGCCACAGGTCGCTCAGGTGCAGCTCGAACCAGCCCGCGCGGGGCTCGATCATCATGTCCCAGGACTCTTCCCCGGAATCGACGGCGTGCGGCGTGGCGTTGGCCGTGTCGTTCATCGGCTCAAATCAAGCTGCCGCCCGTGGTCGCACCCGGGGTGCGATTGGTGGCAGGTTTGAAGATGTGGGTGTTCCCAAACTCAAAGTCGGGAAGAAATCGGTTAACAACTGTCAGAGAAAGCGGGACAGCAACTTGCTGCCCAGCACGCGGTCGATCCGGCTGTGCAGGGAGCGGGCGTTTTTCAGCCTGCGGCGCAGTTCCGCGCGCTGCTCGCGGGTGAGAGTCGCCTCATCCGGCGCAGCGCTCAGCGAAACTTCCAGGACGTCGGACGCGGCCTCCGCCTCCATCATGCGCTCGATCTGGGCGCGCGCGGATTGGAGCTTCTTGCGCACGCCCGGCATGAGCCCGTCGCGGAAAATGACGCCGAAGTCCGTCTCCGCTTCATAAAAGTCCCGCCTGTCCCCCGGCACCCACACCCGGCGGATGGCATGCAGGGCGGCGAGCTGGCGCACCACGATGCTGGCGCTGGCCTTGCTGACGGCGAGGCTTTCCGCGATCTGCTCCAGCGCCAGGGGCTCCGGCGTGAGGTACAGCAGCGCGAACACGCGCCCGACCATGCGCCCCAGGCCGCAGGCGTACGTGGTGTTCCCACCGGCTTCGACGAAACGCCGCCGTTCTGTCGTCCAGGATCGGGAGTTGAGGGTGGAGGTCATGCCAGCGTTTAGAGAATTCTAAACGGACTGAACGAATTGCAACGAGTTTTTCCAGTTTCCGCCGCATCTGCCAGGGCCTACGCATCGAAATGGTTTGAGAGGGGAGCAAGCGGTTGGGAGCGGAAGTCTGGAGAGAGGGCGGCTCGCTGGCGTTTGGCGCGCAGGCTGGCTTTGAGAGAATGGTCTTTGAGTAGCTTGAGCCTGTCCCAAGGGAGGAGAAGTGGAGGCAGCGACATAACGCGCCACAGGGCGGCGATTAATGCCCAATTGGCGGGCGATTTGACGAATGGAGCACCCTGTCGAGTACAGGGTAACAATGGTTTGGTGCATGGCGACTTTGAGGACATTGGACACGCCCCAAAGTGGTGCACTTTAAGTGGCCGCTGACAGGAATCGCTTTTGCGATGAAATATTGCGAAATGATTGGACGGAGATGGAAGAGATATGGTAGCCTTGGGAGGTAGTAGAAGATTTGCAGAAGATTGCAATGAGAGAGACAATCATTCGTTTTTTTACGATTCAACCCCTGAATGAACATCCGTTGATTTATTGGGGCTTGTTGGTTGCATGGTTAATTCTGCTCGGCGCAACGATGGCGAGCATCCGTGTCCAGCCGATCTCCTTGACTATGAGATGGGTTTGGCTGGTCCTTGTGGTTTTGGTCCCTGTTGTGGGCATGTATCTTTACCTGATCCGCTGTTTGATCTGCGCGGATTATTCTTTCATGAAATTTGTGTTTGGTCCGCCTGCAAAGGCCAAGGAGAAATTTGTGGCCAAAAAGTAAAAGATCAGGTACTTGAAAGAAAATCCTTCGTAGAGCAATGCAAACAGCACCACGAAAAAAGGTCTTTGATGCGGCGGAATGGGTTGGAAAAGCCCTGAACTACGCACAGCATGGTCGTTTGATGGCGGCGATGGCGGCCTTTGGAATCCTAGCCGGTATTGTTTATTTTGTGTATGGCACACCGATTTACCAGACACGATCTCTTGTGTATGTAAAAGGCTATGGGAGTCCGTTGAAATCACGTGCGGTTCCCGAGACTCTACAGTCTGAGGGACTGAATCGAACGATGATGTGGGAATTCAACTCAAGGAGAAACATCGTCGAAACAGCTCGTCGAATGGGACTCGTTGGCCAAGCTGCGACCTGGGAGGATGTAGTCAAGATCATCCGAAGTGTTCAGGCGGGCATCGTGGATACGAGCCACATGGAGGTCACCGTTTTGGCTAAGTCCCCCGAGGTTGCTCGAGAGTTTCCCAAAGCTCTGGTGGAAACCTTCCGCTTGCTGCAAGAGGAGACCTGGGCACAATATCGAGACAATGCCTTGGAGCGATATTCCAAGGAGCTTACTGCGTTGGAAGCAAAGGCGGAAGAGAGCCTGAAAGACTTGTCCAAATTCGAGAGAGAAGAAAAAATCACGGAATCAACGATTGAGCAATCAAGGCTCAACGACTTGCCCCGCGACTTGGTGATCACCAAAGAGATCCTTCGACGCATGGTCGAGGTGCGGGCCAAGCTAGAGAGTCTGCCGCGTGAGTCAGGGCAACCCTTGTCGATTGCCGCCGTTCTGGAAGAATTGTCTTTGTTGACGGCCTTTGAAAAGGAGCGCGAGGTGAAGGTGGGAGATCTGTTGCGTAAGCGCACTCCGGGCCCTGTGACAACGATTGAAGCACCAAAAGTCTCCACAGAGGTCGTGGTGCAACCTGGCATGGTGGAGGAACTGAACTCCTGGCAGGAATTGGAAAAGGAACGCCGCATCCTCGAAGATCAAATCGCCCAGTCTTCCAAACAATACTTGCCTGAGCATCGAGTGATGAAGGATTTGAACGAGAAGCTGGAGAGCAACGAGAGGGCGCTTCGTGCGGAATTGGCGGTCTTGAGGCAGAGGTTCGAACTCGAGCAAGAACATTACGAGAGCAAACTCGTGACCTTGGAAGAACGCCTTCCGGAGTATCACAAGGTCAACGAGGAGTTGGGAATTTCAGGGCAGGCCTATTCGGATCGTGAAAAAGCGAAAGTCATGTGGGATAAAGCTCGTGAAGAACTGTCCTCGAAGGTGGCGGTCATTGCGTTTTCGGAAGAGCGCGATTGGGTGGACATGAGGTTCAAGGGATACACCTCCCTTCGCGACAGAATCCCTGTGTCTCCCAACAAGATGAAATTGCTTTCCGTTTCGCTTCTGCTGGCGGTAGGTGGAGCGTTGGGAGTGCCGACGTTGGTGAACATGATGAACACGACGTCCTCCACGCTGGGGCAGCTGGAGGATGCGACGGGTCTGAAGGGGATAGGCATCACGCCGCACACCGAAAAAGCGATCCTAGAAGACGTCTGTCGATCGCCTGCGATTGGAGCCAAGGTGCCGAATTTCCTGCTGGAGAACTTCCGTTTGATCCGCAGTCACATCGTGCTCAATCCCAGTGGTCGTCCTGGGGGGGACAAGGTCGTGATGGTCACCAGTTCGCGTCCGTCGGAGGGAAAGACCAGTCAGGCGGCGAATTTGGCCTGGGCTTTTCAGTCGATGGGTGAACGGACACTGCTGATGGATTGTGATTTGCGCCGGGGACGCATTCATGGATTTACCGATGTATCCAATGAGTTGGGGATGACGCACTTGCTGAAAGGGGATTGCACCTTGGACGATGCGATCCAGAAGAGCGCGAATGATCGATTGGATGTGATTCCTCGGGGTCCAGTGATCGTGGGAACGACCGATCTGTTGTGTCAGGCAATATTTGATCGGGTTTTGGATGAGGTTCGCGAGAGGTATGACCGGATCGTGATCGATACGCCGCCGGTATTGGGGCTCAGTGAGGCATCGAGCCTGCAACGCGCAGTGGACGGTGTGGTCTTTGTGGTGCGAGCGGAGCAGACACCGAGGAAGGATGTTGCCGATGCGGTAACATTGCTGAACAAATCTGGAGCACATGTTTATGGCTTGGTGCTCAACGACTTGGATCTGGGCAAGGTTAGCAATTACTACAACTACTACTACTACTCGTCCTCGTACTACGATTCTCTGGAGGATGAGGATTCCGCTCGAAATACAGTGACTGGTGACCGAGCGGTCCAGGCTTAAACTCTTCATTTGAGCTTTCTGCGGCGGTGGGATTTGGTCCCGCCGTCGCTTTTTTATGGAGTGGTCTGGAACTCCAAAACCGCACAGGCGGCGCGGTGCTGACTGCGGCGCTCGGGCTCAGCCATGGAGGCGAGGCTGCGCCAGGCGGTGCTGACAAAGAGGCAGTCAATCCGAATCCAAGGGCCGCCGAGGCTGAGAGGATTGTGAGTGGTACCAGGAAAAGTGAATCCGAAACCAGAACCTGAAGTCTCTTGGGTGTCGGCGAGATCTTGGGTGAGGAGGGTATGGATGTAACCGACGCTGGGAGCATTGAAGTCACCAGCTACGACGACGGGCAGGGGGTCTGAGCGCACCTGCTGGAGGAGGGATTCGGTGAACCGCAGATGCTGATCGAAAAAGGATTCGTAGTGCTGTTTTTTTTCGGACCACGAACCTCCAGCCACGCCGAGGACACCGTAGAGAAAGGCACCGCGGCGGAGGGCGAGGAGGAAATCTCGTGGGGATGGGAGGTGCACCGAATAGACGGCAATTTCTTGATTGTCTCTCCACGCAACGACAAACCGAGCCGCAAATAGATGGGGCTTGGAGGGGTCGTCGGGGTTTGGCAGGAGTTCAGCTGTTTTGATGGGGAAACGGCTCAGCAGAGTGAATTCGCCGATGCTTTTGGCATCGATGAATTCGGTGTAACCCGGAGCATTGAGATAGCCTGCAGCTCTAGCAGAGGCCTCTTGAAAAACCATGAGATCGGGTTGAGTCAGGTTCTTGAAGGGCTGCAGACTTTGACCCGCGTGCTGGCCTCGATTGTTGGTGAGGACGGTGAGGGTGTTTGGGCCGCGGGTAGAGGGTTGGGTGAGCAGCTCATCCGCTGCTCCCGGTCGCCAGTCGAGTCCCCAATAGAGCAGCCATGCTGTGATCAAGAGGACAAACAGGAAAGTCTTTCGGGCGGCGATGAGGCAGGCCGGAAGCACAAAGAGCAGCGGCAAAAACCAAATGACGGGAGGAAGGAAGAGCAGGAAACCGGTTGTGAGATTCCGTTCGCCAATCCAGTGCATGGCGAGAAAAACTCCGCTGGCGAGGAAGATCCAAGCCCAGCCGGAGAGGGCCATCATGCGCCGGATCAGACGCCAAAACTGACCCAGTATCTGTTTCCGTTTGGCCTCGTTCTGAAGGGCTGATCCGAGGCGGTTCAAGAAGGCATCCCACATGCGGAAGGGATCAGGAGGGGCGACTTCACACCGTCGAGATGGAGGTCATTGATTGGCCTCTGAGGCTGGACGGTGGGTGAAAGGACGGTTCAACGAAGATCAGAAGACTCGGACAGGCTGGATTCGTCCTCGGCAAAGTCATTGAGAGTCGCCTCTCCCCACCAAGGCTTCGTGACACCTGCGAGCAAGAGGGTGAAAATGGTGAGTACGCCGAGCATGATGAGGGTCTCCAACAAGGTGAAGGCGGACTTGCGATGGCGATGCGAAGTTCGAGGGATGCGCATGAGGGCAGTTATAGTCGAATTGGAAGAGGAATCGAGATGGAAGTTGCAGGGATTTAAAAGGTGGGACTTTACAAAAGACTGAATTTCTTGATTCAAAGAAAAGATTGACAAATCCTAATAATTGTTGAATTATTGGTATTTATGAACTCGGCCCGACATTTCAATGCGGCTACTCGATTCGCCTCCTCTCTTTTTGTTCTAGGTGCCGCCCTTCTGCTCACTCACTGCACCAGTAGGCCCTCGCTTTCAGTGGTTCATGCGCCTGGAGGCCGTAGTTTTCGCATTCCGAATTCCGGTTTGGCGATGTATCACTATCCGCAGTATGGGATTTGGCAGAGTGCTGAACGGGGATATTTGCCAAACCCAAACTACTCCGAGTTCGCTTTTGCTCAGGATCTGACAACGGTCTTGGTGGCCGACGAGCGATTGCCGGCGAGTCATCGGATTCGGGTGTTGCCGGATGGGCGATTGCGGGCGGAGCCTGCGGGCAGTCCGTATTACGGGGCGGTGAACTCAGCGGGGCAGCCCATGGTGGCACCGAGGCAGCGGGATGACGTGCAGGTGGCGGGGGCAGGGAGTCCCGCACAGCCTACGGTGCGCAGGGCAGTTCCCCAACCAGTGGTTCGAAGGGCTACCGCAGAGCCGACGCGCTATCCACGGGTGTTTCGGGATCGAAGAGGTCGCGTCTATGTCAAACCTTGGCGAGGAGGAGAATGGGTTACTTCAGCGGGGGCGTATGAGTTTTCAGCGTATGGGAATCCCTTTGAGGCCGCGATGGAGTTGACCTCGGAATTGCGCTCGGAACAAAAGATCCCCCCGGGCTATCGAGCGCGGATTCGGGGTGATGGCAGCATTCAAATTGTGGGATCCCAGACGATGTGAGCTGAGGCGGGGAAATCCTGCAAGAAACGGCGCGCGATGCATGCGGGGAAGGAGTGCGTGGTGTAGGGTGGTGAGATGCTGGTGAGACTTGGAGATTGGTTGACGCGTGCGCGCGCCTTGCTGTTGCGGGGCGGGAGTTCGCGGGTGGTCTCGGGTTTTGTGGTGGTGGCGGGTTTGACGGTGGGGGGAAAGGCGCTGGCTTTTCTCAAGGACGCGGTGGTGGCGCGGGGATTCGGGACGTCGGACGCGATGGATGCCTATGTGCTGGCGTTTGGATTTCTGAGTTTTGTGGCGTCGGTTTTGGGTGGGGGATTGCCGGAGGCTTTTTTGCCGCATTACGCGCAGCTGAGGCATGACCGCGGAGGCTGGCGGGCGCAACGTTTGGCGATGCAGGGGGCGTTGGTGCAGGCGGGATTGCTGCTGGGGATTGGGTTGGCGTTGTGGCTGATGGCTCCGTGGGTGATGGGGCTGGCGGCGGCGGGTTTTGCGCCTGAGAAGCGGGCGTTGGCGGTGGATTTGCTGAGGCGTTTGCTGCCGGTGATGGTGCTGTATGGGATGACGTTTCAGTTTTCTCTCTGGTTGCGGGGGGACAAACGGTTTGCGCTGCCGGCGGCGGCTCCGATGCTGATTCCGGTGGCAATTTTATTTGCGTTGGCCTTTGGGGCGACGATGGAGCATCTGGTGACGGGGACGTTGTGGGGTTGTGGGTTGCACTTGACGGTGCTGGTGGTGGCGGCGCTGCGGGGCTTGCCTCGGCAGGCGCGCTGGTGGCGGTCTTTGATCAAACTGTGGGAGCCGACAATGCGGCGGGTGGTGCATCAGGCGCTGCCTTACCTGATGGCGGGGGTGGTCTATAGCAGTGCGCCGGTGGTGGATCAGATCATGGCGGCAGGTGGGCTGCAGGCGGGGGCTGTGGCGGTGCTGAGCTACGCGGAGAAACTGACGGGCATCCTGTTGGCGTTGACGGCGATGCCGGCGGGGGAGGTGTTGTTTCCCTACTTTGCCGATACGGTGGCGCGCCGGGACTGGGTGGAACTGCGGCGACGCCTAGCGCGTGCGACCCTGGCGGTGGCGGGTGCGGCGGTGCCCGCGTGCCTGCTGCTGGCGGCGCTGGCTCCGTGGGTGGTGCGGTTGCTGTTTGAGCGGGGGGCTTTTACGCCGGAGGATACGGCGCGGGTGGCGGCGGTGCTGCGGGTGTTGGTGTTTCAGGTGCCGTTTTACATCGTGGGCATGCTGGGCTCCCGGGTGCTGGTTTCTCTGCAGGCGACGCGGTTCATCCTCGGATTGAGCGTGATGTCGATGGCGCTCAATGCGGGGTTGAATGCGGTGCTGCTGCGGTGGATGGGGGCTCCGGGCATCGCTTTGTCCACGGTGATGGTGACCCTCATCAGCGCGGTGATGGTGGTGACTCAGGTGCGGCGGATCCTGGCGCGGCGGGAGGCGGAATCAGTCCTTGCTGGCGGTGGGGGAGGCGCGAACGGGTAGGCTGAGGAAGCGCGTGGAGGCGCTGAGTCCGTGGGTGGTGGGTTCGTACATGGCCTCGATCCGTGCTGGGGGAGCGATGTGATCTCCCTCGGCGATGACGCGGGCGAGGTAACGCAGGACGTAGTGGCCTTTGGCGGGGGCGAAGTCGGTGAAAAAGAGCGCGCGATCCTGGCGCAGCTCGCGGTGATCGCAGAACCACGGTTCGTAGTCGTCGAGGTCGGTGGCAGCGGCCGGACGTTGAGTTTCCAGCTCGAGATTGAGGGGCTCGAGCGCGGCGGGCAGCGGATCCTCGATGGCGAGGTAGAGGGTCTCTTTTTCCAGGGTGATGCCGAGGCTGATTTCGACGAGGTCACCGATGCGCCATTGGTCGGGGAGGATGGCGGTGCCGTCGGGTTGGAGCAGGAGGTACTGACGCTGAATGCCGAGGCCGTGATGCTCGGGTTGAAAGTCACGAGCGGTGGGGAAGGCGTGCACTTCGAGCCGAGCCTGGCAGGTGGCATCGCCGGGGAGATCCACGGTGAGGGGCGCTGCGGCGCGGTCGGCGGCGAGGGGCAGACGAGTGGTGACGGGGCGACCGTCGGGAGGCAGGTGCAGGGTTTTTTTCTGGCTGCCCCAGGCGAGGGTGGCGGCGACGGGATGCGGGGGTGGCGGAGGCAGGGAGCGCTCGTGCGCGGCGAGGGCGAGCAGGGTCCAGGCGTTGACGTAGGTGTTGCCCCATTCGCCCCGGCCATTGCGATGGCTCAGGATGCGCGTGGTCAGGCGGTCGGCGGAGACTTTGAGGCCGAGGTGAGCGCAGGCGATGAGGCGGAGCGCGTCGTTGACGTTGTTGCCGGCCCAGTGGCTGAAGCGGGATCCGGCGGCGGCTTCGGGGGGCGTCCAATCGGCTTTTTCCTGATCGGCGGTCCATCCGAGCAGGTCTTTGACGGGAGCCTCGGGGGCCTCGGCGACGAGCATGGCGAGGGCGGTGTAGAGGCGGGCGGCTTCGGGGAGCTGGTTGCGGCGCGAGTGCAGCAGGGTGTGGTAGGCGGGCTCGGCGCGGCCTCCTCGGGCCAGGGTGTAGAGGGCGAGGGCGCAGTCGGTGAGGCGATGAGGATCGGCCTCCGTCTCGAGATCGCGCAGCTGTCGGGAGAGATAAGTGAGGAGATCGTCGATGACGCCCTGGGGCATCTGGGCACCGGCTTTTTGGGCGCGCAGCAGTACTTGACCGCCGTAGGCGCTGGCCCAGAGAGAGGGCTCGGAGCCTCCGGGCCAGTAGGCGAGACCGCCGCCTCCCGTGACCATGCGCAGGAGGCGATCGACGCCCTTTTGGACGGTGTCGCGAGAGCGTTCGGGGTCGAGTTGACCAGGAAAAAGGGGCTCGAACCCACCGAGGGCGAGCCATGGCATCATGGCGGAGCTGGTTTGCTCTGCGCAGCCGTAGGGATAGGTGAGGACGTAGTCGAGCGCGTCCCGCACCTCAATGAGGCGGGAGCGTCCGAGGCTGACCTCCACCCAACCGGTGCCTTCGAGCAAGACGGGCCGGACGTCGGCGAGGAGGTTGGGCCGCTTCCGTTCGGCGACGCTGGCGGGTGCTTTGGCGGGCGGAGCGGATTTGGCGGTGGCTTTTTTTGCGCCTTTGCTCGGCGTCTTGCTGGGCGTTTTTTCGGCGGCGGGTTGAGCGGGGGCGATCTCTTCCCAGTCCTTCCCACTGACGCGGGCATAGCGCACCTCACGCAGGGCGGGCACCGGCATTTCTACGGGGAGGGAGCGCTGCACGGCATCTTGCTGGGGGGCGTCGCCGAAACCGGAGAGGGATCGTGCACTCCATGTCCACGAGGTGACGCCGCTAGCTTTGAAATGCACCGGGAGCATGACGCGGGTGGTGCCGGCGGCGGGAACGGCGATTTTCCAAGTGTGACTCTGCTCGGAACTGGCGGTGAATCCTGGGGCGAAATCTCGGGCCTCGCGCAGGATTTCGACAGGACCGGTGAGAGTGGCGGTGACCTCCACCTCGCCGCCGGTGGTCGTGGTGTTGTGAATCAGCGCTTTGACGCGGGCTTCATCGCCGACGCGGGCAAATCTTGGTAGCACGGGCTCGATCATGAGCGGCTGGTTCACGGTGACTGCGCCGCGTCCGGTGCCGAAGCGATCGACGCCGGAGCTGACCACGGCGAGCAAGCGGTAGCGGGTGAGGCTATCGGGCGCGGTGAAGTGGCTGCGGGCTTGGCCATTTTCATCGGCCGTGACGGAGGCAGACCAGAGCGGGGTGGTGAGAAAATGCTGCCGAATGGGCAGGGCGGCGTCCGCGCCTTCCATGCCACCGCCACCGACGAGGAAGCCCTTGTTGCCGCGCTCTCGCAGCGAGGGATCGGCGGACAGGAGGTCGTCGAAGCTGGTGTGATTTTCGATGGCTAGGGGGAAGGGCTGATGAAACCAGGAAGCGGGGTCGGGATCGGGCCGCGGCATCAGGCTCAGCACGCCCTCATCGACGGCCATGAGCGTGACCTCGGCACCGGGCAACGGGCGGCCATCCGCTGCGGTGATGGTGGCTGTCACTTGCACCTCCTCGCGCGGGCGCACCTCGGGGGCAGAGGGGGTGACTTCGACTTGGAGGCGGAGCGCGTCGGAGTCCACCCGTAGCTCGCAATAACCGGCGCGATACTCGGGCAGGGCGTATTTTTTCGGACTGGCCTCGGCGCCTCGGACGATGAGGACCGAGACATAGACGTTGGGAGCATCGGCCTCACCGATGGGCAGCCGGACGACGGGATCTTCCAGGTGAAAAGGCTGCACGCGGTGCTGGGTGACGCCGTTGCGCTCGACGGTGACGAGGGCGGTGCCTTCGATCGGAGATTTCACCACGATCACAGCCTCTTCCCCCGGATGCAGGGTCGATTTTTCAGCCTGCAATTCGATGCGTGAACCCTCATCCACCGCCCAGGGGTATTCTCCCGGCGCGATGACGTAAAACGGCAGGCGGCAGAAGGCCTGGCGTCCGTCCTCATCGGTGGTGGTGACGGTCAAAAAATAGGCCCCACCTTGGGGCGGTGTGTAGGGCAGCTGCAGCGCGGTGGTGCCGGCCTCAGCAGGCGGCTGCAGGGTGACGGTCTGCCGCAGCATCTCGATGCGCCGCGCCTGATCCTCCGTGGTGGTGCCGCCGCCTGCGGTCTCGACCCGCACGGTGTGGACTTCTCTCCGCTCGATGAGGCACTGCGCCTCCACCGCCCGGCGCAGGGCTGCTCCGGCACCATCTACCGCGATGATCTCCAGCTTCATCTCCTCGCCGGTCCGGCCAAAAAATCCCGTGCCCTTTGCTCCGGGCAGTACCTTGGCACCCGGCACGGTGAAGCGCGTGTGAGCACTCAGCGTCTGCTCATTGAGATCGGTCACATCCACGCTCACGGCCACCTCCCGGGGCAGGCCCGCAGCTTGGGGCGGAGGGGCGGGCAGGGTGAGTTCCGCCGTGCCGTCGGCGTTGAGTTCGGTATCGCCGGAGACGAACCATTCGTCCTCCTCGCCTTCCTCCGGCTGGCCGGACTCGTCCTCGATGTAATAACCGCTCCAGCGCGGTGCATCTCCGAACTGATACTTGGAAAAGGCGGTGTCGGGCTCGAAGCCCGGCTCACTCACTGCACTCCAGTCCAGCGTGGCTTCGGACAGGGGTTTGCCCATGAAATAACTCGCCGAGAGCGGCACCACCAGGCCCTGCTCCTCGGGGTGAGCCTGACGGCCATCCAGCGTGATTTCAAAACTCGCGGGTCGGTAGTCATCCACCCGCACGTGGAGGTAGCCACCGTTGGGGCGCTCGCCATCTGCGCCCTGAGGAAACTCGATCTCCACCTCGTAGGAACCCAGCGGTTCCTCAGGCAGCGTCACCGAGCCGCTCCAGGATCCTGAGGCGGAAAAAGTGATCGGCTCATCTCGCAGCAGCCGCTGGCGGGCATCGCGCAATTTGAAGCGCGCCGTCGCCGGTTGGGCATCGAGAGACAGCGTGTCCCCGGTGAGCAGCCGCGTCATGGCCTGCACGTGCAGCGTTTCACCCGGGCGATACAGAGGCCGGTCCGAGAAGACCAAGGTGCGCCGCTGCGGCACCCACACATCGCGCCAGGTCTGGTCGATCTCCCAGCCGTAAATGCCGTACATTTCGGATTGGCCGTGATCCATTTTCAGCACGGCCAGATCGGAGTCCGACTCTGCCAGCACGTAGGCGGCGGAGCGTGCCCGCAGGTGGGCGATGCCGTTGGCATCGGTGCGGCCTTGATCGATGAGTTTGCGCTCCGCATCCAGCAGCGTCACCCGCAGATCGGCCAGCGGCTGGCCGGTGCCGTAGTGGGTGGCGAAGACGAGGCCATCCCGGGCGTTGGTTTTGAACATCAGACCGATGTCGGTCAGCTCCATGAGACACTGGGTGCGCACGGCTTGATCCGTCACTCCCGGCATGGCGTGGCCCTCCAGTTCCACCAAAAAAGCACCCGCTGTGCTCTGCCCCAGCACCTCCCGCCAGTCCAGCTGCAGCGCCTCCGACTGATCCAGCGCCTTGCTCACAGGATAGCGCCGATCCAGCACCTGCGCGCCCGGATACTCATCAAAGGCTGGCGGAACGTACGCGCGGCGTTTTTCCTCGCTGGCGCGGAAGGCCCGCTCGTAGGGGCGATAAAGCTCCAGGGCCTCGATCCACTCCGCGCCATTGAGGCGCTTCACCCGGACTCGGACCTCATCGACATTGGCCGCCGTGAACTCTAGGGCCGCACCCTCCGCCGCGTTGCGTTGGGAGCGGGAAAAGGCGGGCACGGCCAGGTACGGCGCATTGGGGACGAAGCTCACCGTCTCAGAGTAGTCATGATCCAAGGGCAGATCGTCCGCCGAACGCAGGCCCGCTCGCAGCTTCACCGTGTAGCTTTGATTCGGCTGAAATGCCCCTTCCAAGACGATGTCTCGCGAGCCGGAAGCCTTGGCATTCACCTTCAGCTCCACCGCAGGCTCCACCGTGATGTGGGAGGCGATGCGCTCCAGCTGCTCCTGTCTCCAGAGGCGGCGTTGTTCCTCGGTGGCCTTGTCGTCCGCAGTCTTATCTTGCGGCGGGTTGGGCAGCAGCGTTTTGTTGAAATCGATTTCCAAGTAGTAGGCTCGATCAAACGGCGTGTGCGCCTCCGCAGCCGTCATTTTAAAAGGCTGCACCGTCCCCAGGGCCACCTCCCGCGTCTCTCCCAGCGCGTGCCGACCATCGGGAGTGCCGATCGATTTTGAAATCACCACCTGCCAGTCTTCACCCACCGGCAGCGGCTCGGCGGGCGTGACCAACAGCGCATTTTCACGCACCGCCGCGTCGGCCACCTGCTCCAACTCCACGCCTGCCACCTCCTCATCCCAGGTGCGCTGCGGATCGGCCCAGTAGCGCCGCAAATCTGTGCCCGTGGCCCAGCGGGTGTGCGCTGGCACTGCGGTGGAACCATCTTTGGTGCGGAAAACCACCTGCGTGGCCGCCTTTTCCGCATTCACCGCCGCGTTGAATTGCAGCAGCACACCCTGATCTCGCTTCAGATTGCTCCGCTCGAACCACTTCGGATCCTGATCCACCAGCGTAAAACCCTCCGCCGCCGCCTCGCCGAGAGAGATGGCTTTCACCTCACTGCCGGAGCGATCCTTCAGCCCGTCACGCAAGCGAAACCGATACTCCGCATCGAAGCGGGGTGCCGCCTCCAGGTGATAGATGCCGCTCCGGGTGCTGGTCCATTCAAACCAACCCGCCACAGTTGGCGAGATCACCAGCGGGCTCTCTGTCTCGCGCTGACCGACGGCTGACTGCGCCACCATCGGCATGGCAAAGACCAGTTCCAGCGTCGTGCCCGCCGTCATGCGGGGGGGAGAAAGCGTGAGTTCCGCCACCGGAGCTGCCGCGTGGGTCATCGTCGTTAATGCGATCACCACCGTGCCAATGGCCCTCATCAAAGTCGGATATTGCTTCATCATGGGAGTCCTTTCTGACGGACGATCATACTCGGCATTCAGAAAATCGGCTACGTGGAAAATGGAAAACTCTTCCCGCCAGCCGTTTCGCCACGTTGAGATCGGAGTGAGGGTCAAGATGCGTCTTGCTCGCCACCCGCCTGTCCTTCAGAGTGCGCCCATGCATCAGCCGCGTGGGGAGAGTCAGGCCAGCGGACGTCGCGATCCCGTGCGGATCGGGGTCGTCGGTCTCGGGCAGTTTGGCCGACTCCACACCGCGACGGTCGCGGGAGTGGCCGAGGCGGAGCTGACCCTGATGGTCGATCCCAATGCCGCTGCACGAGCTGCCGCGCAGGCAGCGCATCCCGGTGTGTCGGTGGTGGCCGATCTCGCCACCGCTTTGCAGGATGACACGGTCGAGGCCTGGATTGTCGCCAGCTCCACCGCCTCGCACGTGCCCTTGGCGCAGCAGATCTTGCAAGCGGGACGGCCCGTGCTGGTGGAAAAACCGTTGGCCGAAGACCTCGCTGCCGCCGAGCAGCTGGCTCCACAAGTGGCGGCGGATTCGCGCAACTTCATGATGGGCCACGTCGCGCTCTTCAACACCGAGTTTCGCGCCCTCGCGGAGGAGTGTCGCCGCCGTCGCGGCATCCGCTTCATGAACCTCGTGCGCCACCGCCCCGTCGGAACCGCGCAGGCCTTTCCCGGCGAGAATCCGTTTCACCTCACCATGGTGCATGATCTCTATCTCGTCGCCGCCTTGATGGAGGGTGAAGAACCCGTCGAGCTGCGAGCCCGCGCGGGTTTTCGCACGGGAGAAGTGTGCGATCTAGCCCTGGCGGAGTTGCGCTGGGCAGACGGTGCCTGGGCCGCCTTGACCGCGTCGTTTTTGACACCTGATTCGATGGGAGCAGATGGATTTGATCGGATCGAGGTCTTTGGAGCGGACTGGGCCGCGCGTGCCAGCGTCAATCCGCGTCCGCTGCAAGTCTGGGACGCTACCACCACCCAGCATCCGCTCACTTTGGAAATCAGCACCGCTGCGGGTGCGCCCGTCGGCATGTTGGCGGAGCAGTTGCGCGCCTTTTGCCGCATGGTGCGTGGGGCAGAGCCGCCTCCGTCGGGCGCGCGCTACGCCGATGCGCTGCGCGTGCAAAGGTGGCTAAAAGAGTTGTGCCACGCCGCAGGTTTGTGATTCGATGCCTGGCAACATGGAAGCATCTCCCACCCTGATCTCGAATTTCTCGACCCTGGATTGGTGGATCGTCGGCGTGTACCTCGTCGGCACGGTGATCATCGGCCTTTACGCCAACCGCTACATCAAAAACATGGCCGACTACGTGGTGGCGGGTCGCTCCCTGAAGTCCCTCATCAGCGTGGCCACCATGCTCGGATCCGAGATCGGCCTGGTCACGGTCATGTACACCGCGCAGAAAGGCTTCACCAATGGCTTCGCGGCGTTTCACATCGGATTGGTCGCGGGGTTGACCTGCTTTTTGGTCGGCGTCACCGGTTTCATCGTGGTGCCCTTGCGGCGCTCGGGTGTGATGACCATTCCCGAGTTTTACGGTCAGCGTTTTGGCCAGGGCGTTCGCGTCTTTGGGGCCATCATCCTGGCTGTGGCAGGCATCCTCAACATGGGGGTCTATTTGAAAGCCGCCGGTCTATTCATTACCTCGCTCACCGGCATGACGGATCCCGCTGCGGTGAATTTGGTGATGGTCATCCTCATCGCGCTTGTCCTGGCCTACACCATCCTCGGCGGCATGGTCTCGGTGGTCATTACCGATTACCTTCAGTTCATCGTGTTGGCCTTTGGCATGGTCTTTGTCTGCTGGATGGCCGTGGCCAAACTCGGCTGGGATCCTCTGGTGCAGACCGTGCAGCAGCTGCATGGGACAGCCGGTTTTGATCCCCTGGATGGCGGCGGCTTCGGCCCTTCCTACGTGCTGTGGATGATTTTCACCTTCGGCCTCGTGTCCTGCGCCGTATGGCCCACCGCCGTGATGCGGGTCTGCGCGGCCAAGGACATCGGCGTCGTGAAGCGGCTCTACAAATGGTCGGCCATCGGTTTCATGACGCGGTTCATTCTGCCGCAGTTTCTCGGCATCTGCGCGCTGTGCTGGTTTTGGCAGCAGGACGGTGCCGACAGTCGCTTCTTCGATACCGCCGGTGGCATCGCCGCCAGTTCGGATGAGACCCTGCGAGCCATGCCGCTGTTTCTCAGTCAAATTTTGCCCGTGGGTGTCATTGGCCTGGTGGCGGCAGGCATGCTGGCAGCCTTCATGTCCACGCATGACAGCTACCTGCTCTGCTGGGCAGCCATCATCGTGGAGGACATCATTGCGCCCCTCAAAGGTGGGAAACTCTCCACCAAAACTCGCCTCACGCTGGCGCGTTGGTTCATTTTTCTCACCGGCCTCTTCTTGTTAGCTTGGAGCATTTTTTATCCGATGGAGCAAGACATGCTGGACTACCTCGCCGTCAGTGGGGCCATCTATTTCACCGGTGCCTTCGCCGTCCTGGTGTTTGGCCTCTACTGGAAACGCGCCAGTCGAGCCGGTGCCGTGGCAGCCCTGTGCGCGGGGATCTTCGCCCTGGCCGGACTCACCCCGCTGCGCAAGGCCTTGCACCTCACTCAGGAGGATCTCGGCGTGAATTTGACGGAGGCCCATATCGGCCTCATCACCACCAGTCTCTCGGTTTTAGCCATGGTGGTGTTCTCCCTGCTGATGCCAGATCGAGAACCGCGTGAGACCGCAAAACCCAACCTGGAGGTAGCGTGATGGACGGCTGGATTCTATTTTGGAAGATCACTTTGATCACCACGGTAACGATCTTTTGTGGTGTCTCACTCGTTGTCGCCATCGGTGGCTTTTTCGATGTGAAAGCCATGTTCAAAGACATCGATGAAGAGCATGAAGAAGAACAAAATTCCGGCGATGAAACGCCGTAGCCGCCTCAGCCTGCTGCTGCCTCTCTGGCTGCTGGCCAGCGCCGATCTCACCCAGGCGCAGGTGGATGCCGCCGCTTTCCTCCACCGCGCCAAGGAGGTGCTGCCGGAGGAAAAGCCGTACGCCTATCACGAGCGTCTCGCTCAAGGACCCGTGCACGAGCCGCTGCGCGCGCCTGACGCAGCGGCGGCAGCGTCGGAGATGACGGTGGCGGATACCGGTTGGACGGTGGTGTTGTCGGACAAGGCGGACCCGGTGGTGGAGTTTGCTGCCGCCGATTTGAAGGAGTTCCTTCACGCCTCCATGAACGTCGAGGTCAGCCTGCAGAAGGTCGCCGATCTGTCGGCTGCCTTGAAGCAAGAGAAGGTCATCATCGCCGCCACGCGTGATGAACTCGAGGGCCTCGGCACGGATCTCGCGACCGAGAAAGACTTCCAATTGCAGGTCTCACCGCAGCGCATCGTCGTCTGCGGCGCAGGGCCGCGCGGAGTGATGCATGGCCTGTTTGATGTGGAGGCGCGCATGGGCCTGCGGGGCGGCCCTTTTCTACCGCAGGACTTGAGCCTCACGCGCCGCAGCCTCTATCAAAACCGCATGGCCATCTCCTGGCTCGGATTCATGCAATGGCCGGACACACTGCTGTCGCATCTGGCGCACGACGGCTTTGACGCGGTGTTTGCCTCCGTCTATGCCAACCCCAACGGCCTGCCCGGCCCCCCGCATTACGACATCATCCGCAAGCAAACGCCAGCGCGCATGAACGACCTGATCCGCCGCGCCGCAGCCAAGGGACTGAAGGTCTATACACCCATCCTTTTCAACAATCTGCGGGATGAAGAAAACCAACAAGCCCTGCGTGAACATGTGCGGGATTTGGTGACCAAGTTTCCCGGCATTCGCGGCTACGTGTTGCTGACGGAGGGATTCTTTTTTGAAAAATTCTTTGGGGCAGGCGGTCATGGCAAACAAGACCTGCGGGAGTGGGCCCAGCATTGGAGCCGCGCCGTCAAAATTGTCACCGAAGAAGCGCACGCCATCGATCCCGCCATCGAAATTTTGCCTTGGGAATACAACATCGACTTCCGTCCCAGCCGGGTGGAACTCAAACGTTATGTCACCAGCCTGCTGCCGCAAGATTCCATCCCGCTGCTGACTTGGGAGAACGGCAAAGCCTTTGAACTCGACGGATTCCAGGGTTTCCTGCGGGACTACTCCATCAGTCAGGTCGGCCCAGCGGAGGTCTCGGTGGGGCAGATCGAAGAAGCCAAGCGTCGGGGGATGAAGGTGTATTGCAAGGCGGATAGCTTCGCCACCTGGCAATTCGGCACCACGCCCTACGTGCCCTGCCCGCAGCAGTGGCAGCGGCGTTACGACAAGGAGGCAGAATACGGGATCGACGGCACCTTGGAAACCTGGAGCAATGGCTACAAACCGAACTTCCAGGTGGAACTGCGCCGCTGGTCCTGCTGGTCCAATCCGCCTGACTTTGAGGACCTGCTGCGCGGCGTGGCGCGGCGTCAGTTTGGCGGTTCGGTGGAGGAGGTGCTCGCCGCCTGGAGCCGCTTCAGCGAGGCCATCCAGCTGGTGCCGGATACCGGTCCCTCCATGGGCACCAACAGCGCCGTGGCCATGCCGTTGTTTTTTGATGAACCCCCGCCGCGCATCATGACCTTGCGCAATTCCTGGTGGGATGACGCGCAGAAGTTTCATTGGCGGCATCGCCTGGTGGAGTACTGGCCCTTCGCTCACCACATCATGGTGTTTCAGCCGGATTTCACCAATCGCAGCAATCGCGCCGAAGCCTACGCGCGGCAGCGCTCCGGCATCGGCTTCACCGAAACGCCCGCAGATGAAAAAGCCAAGTCGGCTGAGGTGCTGCCCGTGTTTTTGAAGTACGTGAATCGTGCAGCGGATCAGATGGAGGAAGGGCTGCGCCCGTATCGCGCCGCAGCCATGGCCGCTCCAGCCATGCAGCGCCAGCGGGCTTTTCATGAGGTGCTCATCGTCGAGCAGATGCAGCGCATGCTGCGCAGTCTGCATGCGATTTTGGAGTTCGAAGATCTGCGCTTCCGCCTGATGACGGACAGTGACGCCACCGCTGCCGATCCGCGTTTGCAGCGCATGCTGCAGATCCTCGAGGAGGAAATCCCGCGCACTCAGCAGTCGCTGGAGACGGCCAGACTGGACTCACGGCTCGGTTATGAGAGCGAGATGGACTACGTGTACACGCCCTTTGTTTTGGAACAAAAACTCGAGGTGCTGCGCAAGGTGAGAGATCGGGAAATCCCCGCTTGGAAGGCGGCCCATTGAGGAACGGTTACCGATTTTCTTTGGTTTTGGGTGGAGCTTGAAAAGCGGGATGCGCGGCATCGCCGAGCGCTTCAAAGTAGGCGAGCAGATCGAGGATCTCGTCTTCCTTGAGGCCGTTCAACAGGCCCGGCGGCATCGGTGAAACGGGCGACCACTCGCGCTTCACGATCATCGACACGCCGACTTCCACGGTGCCCGGGGCGAGTGGGTGCGGCTTCAGCACGAGATGCTCGTCGTCTTCCGATTCGACGGCTCCCATTTTCACCGAGCCGTCTGACAGCGTCACCACCAGACTGCGGAATTTGTCATCGAGCACCTTGGAGGGTTCGAGGATTTGCTGCAGCAGGTCGCGCCGTCCGAAGCGGGCGCTGACCTGCGACAAGTCGGGGCCGGTGAGTCCGGCGGGCAACGAGTTGTCCTGGCTGACGCGGTGGCAAAAGACACACTGAGCGGCGATCAACGCCTTCTTGGCACTGTCGAACGAGCGTCCAGCGCCCACACGATTCAGCTTGGGCTCCAGGTCCTTCATCGTCCACGGGCGGAAGCTGTGGCGCGGCAGCGCGTGCGCGGAGAGTTGCGCGGGTTTGGGTGGAGCGATCACGTCGGCCAGCGAGGCGGCAAGGGCGGGATCGAGCTTGGCTGCCAGCTCCGCACGGGTGTCGGCGATGGCTTTGAAGTAGGTGCTGGCACCGTTGAGTTTCTCGGCGCGATTGAGGGCATCGAACGCGATGCGCGCGCTCGTTTCATCCCAACCATGGTCGAGATAGCGCAGGATGAAGGGGTAAAACAGCAGGTCTTCGGATCGTTCCAGCGATGGCAGGCGGGACGTGGTCTTGGCGATCACTTGATCCGATTGGAGGAAGACCAAAAACTTGGTCAGCTCATGGTTGAGGCGTTCGTCTTTGGTCGGGAAGAGTTTTTCCAAATGGCTGCGGAGTTCGTTGTGATCGTCAACTTCGCCACCGCGTGCAAAGCCGATTTCCAGCACGCGCAGCCAGGAGAGAGCGTCGTGGTTCGATCCATCGGCCAGGGCTTTGACCGCTTGCTCCATCGCAGCACGGCGATCCAGCGCGGATTGCCCGCGGACAGCAGCCAGCGCAGCGGACGGAATGTCACGCAGCGTCTTTGGCCAGTCCGCCGCGCGTTCAAGATGCAGGCGCGCGGCGTGTCTCAAGAAGCGGTCGTCGCTGGAGAGTGCGGAGGAGATTGCAGTCGCATTGGCCTCTCCGGCCTCGATGCGTTGGCGGAGTGCGCGTTGCTTTGGATCCGCCTGCTCGGCAACGGGGCCGGAGGGAGAGCTGTCCGACGCACGCCAATTCACGCGATACAACCCGCTCTGCGTGCCGCGCCCTCCCGTGATGAACCACAGCGCGCCGTCGGGTCCGACCTGCATGTCGGTGACGTTGAGCGGACGGCCGGAGACGAAGGTTTCGGTGGTGGCCGTGTAACTGGCACCTTCCGGTTTCAAGTGCACGGCGAGAATGCGACCGTAGGACCAGTCGCCGATGAACAGCGCTTCCTCGTAGCGCGCGGGGAAATTGGCGCCGTAGCCGAAGCAAATGCCGGTGGGCGAACTGAGGCCGATGTCTGCCACGCTCGGCAGCGTGTCAGCGTAGTAGGCGGGCCAGCGCCCGGTGCCGCGCCGCCAGCCGAAGTCCGCACCCGGAACGACGTGCAGCACGCGCGTCGGCATGTACCACGGTGCGCCGACATCACGCTCCATGTCGGCGTCAAAGGTGAACAACTCGCCATCGCGGTTGAAGGCGAGGTCGAGCGGATTGCGCAAACCACCGGCGAAGAGCCGCAAGTCGCTGCCATCCGGTTTCATCGACAAAATATGTCCGGCGGGCAGCTCGACATTGCCGTCAAACATGCTGCCGTCCCAGGGATTGGGTAGGAGTTGGTCGTCGGCGTAATTCTTCAGCGGCGAGTCGGGTGCGATGCGGTCTTTGGGCAGCAGCACATTGTTGCCATGAACGATCCAGATGCGGTCGTCGGGACCGAGGGTGAGGTGATTGCGGCCGTGGCCGACGCCGCCTTCGGTGCGCAGCAGTTCGGTTTTTTCATCGAACTGATCGTCACCGGTCGTGTCGCGCAGGCGGAACAGCGCCTTGCTGTCGTTCGCGTTGGCGTAGAGCGCTCCATGGGCAAACAGCAGCCCGCGGCACTCCTCCAGGCTGTCGTCGATGCGCTCGATTTTTTGATCTCCACCCGGACTCAGTGTCAGGCGCAGCAGCCCCTTTTTTTCCATGCCGAGAATGAGTCGGCCCGAGGGATCAAAGGTCATGCCGACCCAGGAATCCTCGTCTTCGGCGGCGGATCGAACCAGCTCGACTTCAAATCCCGGCAGCGTTTGGAAGGTGGCGGCATCGGTGGCTTGGCGCTGACTGGCTTTGGCCGCCAGCTTCCAGGAGTTGTAGGCATCGAAGGTGGCGTCAAGGTCGAAGGGGTCAGGCTTGTTTTGCGTGGCCACGGCGGGTCCCAAGCTCTTTACCGGTTGGCCGTTTGCAGTGGTCCATGTGGCGTCGGTGCACAACCATCGTTTGCGCGCCAGGTCGCCATTGAGTTCCAGCAGTGCGGCGACCTTGCCGGGGCTGCGCAGTTCGATGCGGTGCGCTCCGGGCTGAAGCTGCGGCGTGAGGTCGAGGCTTGCGGCAATCTCGGACGGTTCCACCACGGCGATCTCTTTTTGATCCCAAAGCACGGTGACGGACCGCTCTCCCGCCACCAGCAGGATGGCTTTGAGGGCGGTGCCTTCCCAGCGCAGCTCTTTTGTCGCGCCGGGCGCGGCGAGCCATTCCGGTGTGGGTGGACGATTGGCCAGTTGAGCAGAGGCGGGGCGGAAAAGGCCTGCGCTGAAGAGGAAGGCGAGAGCGAGCAGGGTGCGGCACGGCATGCCACGAACTTTGCATCATGCCCCCTCAGCTTGACCAGGATTTGTTTCCAAGGGCGACGACTTCGAACTTGTCAGCGGACATCGGCGATGTTGGGATCCGCCCATGATCGATACTGCGCCACCTGCGAAACCTCGCCTGCTTGGCGTCATTCTTTTCACCCTGGCCTACATGGGGGCGGCGATGGCTGTCTCGGCCAGGCAGGGCAATGGCGAGTTCCTTTTCTACATCGTGGTGATGCTGGTGCTGATCGCCGTGGTGGCCTGGGTGCACCGTCGCATTCAACTGACGACGGGATTGATCTGGGCGCTGGCGGTGTGGGGTTTTCTGCACATGGCGGGCGGTCTGGTGCCGCTGCCGAAAGGCTGGCCCTACGAGGGCGAGCACGCGGTGCTCTACAGTTGGTGGATCATCCCGCCGCATTGGCTGAAGTATGACCAGGTGGTGCACGCTTTTGGCTTCGGCGTCACCACCATGCTGTGCTGGCACGGCATGAAGGCGGCCATCGCGGGTTTTGGCGTGGCGCGGCAATCGATCCGGCCGACGCTCGGCCTGCTGGTCTTGTCAGCGGCGGCGGGAATGGGCTTTGGCGGGCTCAACGAGGTCATCGAGTTCATCGCCGTGCTCACCATCCCGAACACCAACGTCGGCGGTTATGAAAACACCGGCTGGGACTTGGTGTCGAACCTGGTCGGCTGCTGCGGTGCGGCGCTGCTGATCCGGCTGCGGTCGAAAAGATGAACCGCAGGCTAGTCCCGCAGCGGAAAGTGAACCACACTACGGATCTCCGCTTCCTCTGCGGTGCCGGGTTTGGTCAGGTAGCACTCAAAAGGGTGGATCGTCTTGCTTTGGCGGAAGACCTTGCTGCGCGCGCGCATCATGCCCGCGCTCCAGGCATTGCCGAGATGGCGATACGCGCCGATGTGCTCGATGGCGAAGGTGCGGCAGGCAGGCACCTCGAGCTGGACGAAACCGGGAGGGAGGGTGCCGGGTTTTTTTTCCAGTGGAAAGGCGGTGGTGTACTCCGTCACCCGGCGCTTCAGATCCCAGCGATGATACATCGAGATCGGAGGCCCAGCGGGCACCGCCTCCGTGCCCTCCAGCCACTGATGCAGGCGATCAAAATCCGCCTGCATTTTCGGTCCGAGATCGGCGAGCGCGCAGGTGCTGCGGATGCCGAAATAGGTGCCACCGGCGAAGTCCTGCACACCGGGAAATTCCAACTGAGACGGTACGGAACCGCGCTCCAGCCGATCCTTCAGCATCTTCAGGCCTCGCTCGTAGTCCATGCCGATGAGCGTGACCATGGGAGCCTGCAAAAAGAACAGAAAGAAGGGCAGCGAACTGTCCATCGACCACGTGACGCGAGTGCCATCGCCCACTTCTTCAAACTTCATGGCCACTTGGGCCGCAGATTTCCAGGGCTTCAGAAAGAGCAGATCGAAGTCGATGCGTCGCGCTTCGGTCTCCGCCGTCACTCGCATCACGCCAGCCCCACAGACAGGACCGTTCCATCGGTAGGAGCGACCGTCTTCCGCCACTTCGAAGGCGCATTCGGGATCGGTGATGAGCCAGGGTGACCAAGCCGGCCAACTGGAGAGATCGCGCACGGTGGCGAAAGCCGTGGTGGGGGGAACCTGAAGAACGATGGACTTGGTGACTTGGAGCTTGGGCATGAGAGGGGTGCCGAGGAAGGGGGAATCACAGCCTGCAAGTCTTTCCCCCAAATCTCAAGCAACGCTTTGCATTCTTCTGCGGGCCTTTCGGAAGGATCGAGGAAGGGTGTGAACGCTTTTTGGAACCACGAATGCACACGAATGCACACGAAGGGTTGCGATTCATGGGAGAGGGAAGCCGCAATCCCTGTCTTCAGTATTTTTCCGATGACTTGATTTTGGAGGAGCTGGAAAGGTCCTAAAAGACGATTCAAATCTCGCGTTGCAAGCCTGTATCAAACAGGGTGGAGCTGGGGATGGAGGTGAGTTCGATAGGTTGGGTGTCCGTGGCTTTGGCCAGCCTCTCCAGGAGGACCGAAAACTCGTTCAGGCGCTTCGTGAGGCCTTCCGCAAGGAAGACAATGAATGGGGTGGAATGGAAATCGTCAACGAAGAGTCTCGCTGGTATTGGAGGCATCCTAAGTGGGAGATGTTTGGTCGAAATGTGTGATCGAATCGGACAACTCATGTTTCTTCAACCCGGTGATTGTCAATCAAACTGGCGAAACTCGCTCCGCGACTTTTGCCAGAATCACCCCATTCTGCCGGGCGGGCGTGAGGTTGGACACATGGATTTGTGCTGGGGTCAGTCCTGCGGTGTGGATGGAGGGGAGTGGGATGAGGATGGGTCTGCGGCCGCGAGCGGGTGTGGTGGAGGTGGCTTGGATGGGGGGCGCCTGCCAATCAACGCCTCCAGGCAAAGTCGCACGATGACCGCAGGGACGATGCCTGGAAGCATCATGAACCAGCCCGTCATGATTCGAGCCACGTTGGCACCCACTCCATCGTTCAGAACATCTTCGGGGCGGATCATGTTCATTCGGTGCCAGAGCGAGTCCACACTCACGCCCCAAATAACGAGCAAGACCCATCCAACGAGCATGCTGTAAACGATACTTCCCCTCTTGGATCGGCCCGGGCTGCCGTCCGGTTTTCGAAAAACCAGAGGGCTGAGAAGAAGGAGCAGGGGCAGGCCAAAGGTAATCGCGGCATAACCCCAGTCCACAACAGCGCCGTCCGTCCGCTCCAGCCATTCTTCCCAAAAATTACCGACGCGGGCTTGCCAAATTTCCAGGGCTGATGGACGCATCGTGGAGGAAGTTTCGTGCATGCTGCGGAGACATCAAGCTTCGCGTGGGGAAAGGCCATGGCGCGTAGGCTACCCGATCTCTTGAGCGGAGAAGGTGTCTGAAGAGGAGGGAGCGGAAGGGTGTGAACGCTTTTTGGAACCACGAATGGACACGAATGCACACGAAGGGTTGCGATTCATGGACGGGTGATGGCTGAAGACGGGTTGGTGGTTTTTGAAGCGGATCAGGTCGCGCGTTGTTCACGCTTCAGCGTGTGGGGAGATGCGTCGAAGCATGTTGAAGTAGCATGGCTCTCCCGAGCCGTGCAACGCCGCGGCTCCCAGGCGACCTTGAAAAAGGCTTTCATCTCACCGCTTCGCGAATCAGGGGAACCAATCGCTCTGCGACGAGTTGATGGCCTTGGTCGTTGGGGTGCATTCCGTCGAGGAGCAGGTCGTTCAAGGTTTGACCCGGGGTCGCGGCAAAGTCGGAATACGCCGCCCGCACATCCAGCAGGGGAACCTGCATTTCCTTGGCGAGATCGCGCAGCGCCTGATTGTAGGCGGCGAGTGCGGCGGCTTCGAATCCGTCCTCGACGTTCGGATCGTAGGGCGGTTTGCCGTAGAGTTCCCGCAGCTTGCTGGTCCAGCGAACGGCGTTGGTGGTCATCAAAATCACTTTGGCCTTGGCGTTGTGGATGTCGGCGATCATGGCGCGGCAGTTGTCGATGAATTCGTCGAGCGGCACGCGCGGTGCTTTTGCCGGGGGCGTTTTCCACACGTCGATGGCGGAATCGTTGATGCCAAACTGCATCACCACGATGCGCGGTTGGTGGCGCAGCACGTCGGCTTGCAGTCGCTTGCGGGCATCACGGGTGGTGTTGCCGGAGACGCCCGCATTGTACACACCGAGGGACGAGCCAATGCTCTGCAACGCGGTTTCCACCTGCGCCGCATAAACCCGCACGCTGCCGCGCGGTGCGGTGGTGGAGTCGCCAAACATGATGATGCCACCGGGGCGGGGCTCGGACACCGGCGGCGGGACAAAGACCGGGATGCTGCCGTGGTCGAGCGCGTCCGTGCGAATCTTCATCCGCAGGCCGCCCTGCATCGTCGTGATCCACAGCTCACCCGGTTCGCGCTCGAAGAGGTAAGGGTAGGACACGCGACCGCCCGGCGCGTAGTTGGCGGCGACGACGACCGGCTCCGACCACGAACGCGCGTCATCGGAGGAGAAGGCCAGCGAAAGCTCGGCCCGGCTGGTGCGGTTCGTGGGCTGGTGGCGCGGCGGCGCATTCCAGAGCAGTGCGATCCGGCCGTCGGCCAAGCGCGCCATTTGCGGACAGCAGGTGACGGACGGGATGGCGGACGGTTTCAAATCCTCCCACTTCAAGCCGTCCTTCGAGGTGGCTTCCCACAGAAAACCGGACTCCGTGCGCAGCAGCAGGTAGAGCGTGCCGTCGCCGCGCTCAATGACCGAGCCCTCGATGCTGCCGGCGTGATCGTGCGAGCCGACGCCGTAGTCGAGCATGTCGCCGCGTTGCCAGGTTTTTCCAAGGTCATCGGAGGTCCAGGTCACGGTGCCATGCCGCCACTCGGGAAGGATTTCCTGACCGACGAGCACGACGCGGCCCGACTTCATCTGGATGAGCGAGTGAATGCATCCGCACCAAGGCTGGCTGAGCTTCAACGGTTGCTCCCAGGTCACGCCGTCATCGGTGCTTCGGCAAACGTAGGTCGGCAGTACAAACTCCGTCCATTGAACCTCCGGCGCGCCCCAGCGCCAGCCGCTTGGAGCGTCTCTCTCCGCGCCATTCATCCAGGCCGAGATGATGATGCCCTCGCGGGTGCGCAGCAGCGCGCGCTCGTTGCTCACATTGAATTTGTCCTGGGGGCCGAACAGCGGCGTCGTGGTCCAGGTGCGTCCCTCATCCGCACTGCGCAAGGCGTTGCGCGAATCCATGCAAAGCACGTCGCCATTGGTCGCGCGGACAAACGGCCCCTGGTGCGTGAAGGGCAGGGCGTTGGCTTGGGGATGAAGCGTGGGCCCGGTGGCGGCCAGCGCCGTGGACAGGCTCATCGCGAGGAGAACAGACATTCGTTTCATAACCCAAAGAAATTGTATCATCGCGATGCTTCCGGGAAACTAACGTCGGGTCAGCAGGAATTTCAGCAGCTCGATGGCCTTGCGTTCGGGCAGGGCCTCAAGCAGGCCGGGCGGCATCAGGGAAGCGGGAAGTTTTTGGCGATCCTTCAAGTCGGCTTTGGAAACGACCACGCTCTCGGTCACGGTGCGCAGGGTGAGGGCGGTGCCGCTCTCTTGCTCGATCACACCCGACACCACGGTGCCGTCTTTTTTGGTGATGAGGTTGAGCTGGAAGTTGTCGCCGACGACGGCATTCGGATCGAGGATGTTTTCCAAAAAGTAGTCGAGCCCGTTGCGCCACGAGCCCGCGAGATCGGGTCCCAACTGGCCGCCTTTGCCGCCCATCGCGTGGCAGACCGCGCAGACTTGTTGGAAGGTTTCCTCGCCCGACTTCGCGCTGAAGGCCCACAGCGGTGCAGTCTCGTAGGCCTTCTTGAACTTGGCGATGCTGGCCTTCGCGGCTTCGCTGGATTCGTTGACCTTGCCCCAGGTCGCGTCGAGCAGCGCGTTGATGCCGGGGTCGTTGAGGTTGCGCATCTGGCGGATTTGCAGCGCGGTGAGATGTGTCTTGTCGAAGGTGCTCGAATCGATCGCTTCGAGCAGTGGTTTGGCGAGTTCGGGGCGACTCGTCAACACGCCGAGTGCCGCGCTGCGGTCCGTGGCGTTCAGGGAATCAAACCGCTTCATCAAACTGGTGGCGATGCTCGGATCCTTCGACTGTGACAGCAGTGGAATCACCGCGCTCGAAAAGGCGGGTTCGTCGAGCAGCTTGGCAAAGAGCGGCGTTGCTTTGGCGTCGCCGGTGCGCTTGAGCAAATCGAAGGCCGCACGCCGTTCCTGCAAAGGCTTTGCCGTGTTGGCCAAAATGCCGCGCATGTCCGCAAGCACCGCTTGATCGCCAAACAAGGCGGAGAGTTGATGGGCCACCTCAGGCTCCGTGTTACCCAATTGCTCGCGAACTTGCTTCCATGAGGTCGGCATCGGAGCAGTGGCTTCGTCTTTGAGCGAGAAGGCCAGCAGCTTCAAGTCGCGCCCGGTTTTGATCGACTTCATCAAGGCCTCGCGACCTGCGGCACTCTTGCCCGCGTACCAGCGGATCGAGTCGGCGAGCGATGGCATCGGCGTTTCTTCGGCCAGCGCCAGACCGCGTGACCAATCCCCCGCGATCACACGGGCGAGCCCGAACCAAATCATCTTCGGCAAAAAGCGGTCATCCTTGTCCTCGCCATGCATCGCCAGTGCCGAGGAGATCTCCCAAACCGTGTTCGCGTCGAGATTGGGCAAAGCCGACGCCAGTGCGAGACGCACCGTCGGCGATGGATCGGTCTTTGCGAGGTTGAGCAGCGTCTCGGCAGGGAGCTTGGGTTTCCCGGCTTCTTCGGTGGCGAGTTGGATCGCCCAGGAGCGGACGATGTCGCTCTGCTTCAATACAAACTTTTCCAACAGTGAAACATCGGTGACTTCAGTCACATGACTCGCCCAAAGTATTCGCAGGATTTGCGGCAGGTCCTCGTCGTTGCCGAGACCAGGATCCACCCAGGACAAATAGCGCCATCCAAAGAGCGGTTCCGAGTAGGCTGACTTCATTTCCTGCATCAGCCGCAAGAGAGTGCGGAAGTTCCAATCACTCGGGTCATACAGATGGTTGACGAGGGAATCGCTAGAGCCCGCCGATACAATCGGGTTCCTTATCGGCTTGTACGTCTCCTTCCATGAGATGCGGTAAATCCTCCCATTCGTGCGATCCCACTTCTCATCATCGGGGTTGTGGCAGTGCTGGGTGTCGGTCCAGTCGATGACATAGACCGCGCCGTCGGGACCGGTTTGCAGATCGACGGGGATGTAGTCCTCGGCGGGGCTGTAGAGCAGGTCGTGGCCAGCGTGAAACGTTTCGTAGCCGCTGCCGGTGCGCACCATGTGCTGGTGGTTGAGCTGGTGGCCGTGGAGGTTGTGCGTGAACAGGTGGTCGCGGTAGATCGCGGGCCAGTTGTCGCCATTGTAAATCATCGTGCCGACGTGCGAGTGACCGCCATAGACCGCGCGTGAACCCGGCTTGCCCGCGCCGCCTTCGCCACTGTCGTAACGCGCGGAGGCGGGCAGGAAGTTTTGCAGATCGGGCGCGAAGTCCGGCGCGGTGGGGGAAATGAAGTCGGGGTAGTTCGCATTGGCTTGATTCCAGAAGTGGCCGTTGCGGATGACGTGGGTGGTGCCGCCTTTGCCCCAGTGACTGCGGCAGTGCGTCATGAAAAGATGGCCATTGGAGTTGAAGTCGAGCCCCCACTGGTTCGAACCGCCGTGGCAGAACACTTCGAACACATGGCGCACCGGGTGATAGCGCCAGACACCCGCGCGCATCGTGATGCGATCCTCCGGAGCCGAGCCCGGCTTGCCAATGTGCGCGGTGTTGAACACGCCTTGATTGCCGTAAAGCCAGCCGTCCGGTCCCCAGAGAAAACTATTCAGCGTCTCGTGCGTGTCCTGATAACCAAAGCCGTCGAGCAAGACCTTCGGTTCACCGGCCTGATCGTTTTCGTCCTTCGGAATGAAGAGCAGTTGCGGCGCGGCGCCGACCCAGACACCACCGAAACCCACCTCGATCCCACTGACCAAATTCAGGCCTTCGATGAA
>JAGRPD010000187.1:484-5755 GCA_020439875.1 Verrucomicrobiales bacterium | reverse complement strand
CCACGCCGCCATTGGTCATGATCGTGTCCTGGTAGCTCAGGATGTTCACTTCGTTCACCGTCATCCGCTGCGCGTTGTTGCCGCCCCAGAAGCACTCTGCCTGCGGTCCCGTGTAGGGTGTGGAGTTGCGCAAAGTCAGGTTTTGCAGCGTGAAGTCGTTTGGTTCCGAGCCGAACACACTGCGCTGGCCCACGCTGGAGAAGCTGGCCCCCAGCGCGGATAACTGCCCTGCGGTATTGTTGTTCGTCAGATACTGAATGGTCGTGCCGGCGCGGCTCTGGCCCTGCATGGTGACAAGGTTTTGCCCGGAGCGCAGACGGACGATTTCCGTGTACGTGCCGTCCTGGATCGTGATCGACCGGGGGATGGTGTTGGCCGGGGAGTAGGGGATGAAGTCCACCGCGCCCTGGACGGTGTCAAAGTCACCTGTGCCATCCGCCGCGACATTGAGCGTGGTCGCGCCCGCCGCCGGGCCCGCCGCCTTTGTGGTGAAGGTCCATGCGCTGGGGTCGCTGATACCTCCCCAGGTCGCGCCGGTGGAATCGAGAATCGCACCGGGCTCGATGGTGACGTAGTAGGTCTTGTTATAGGCCAGCACCGTGCTGCTGCGCGGGCAGATCGTTGCCGTGTTGCCATTGATCAGAATCGGCTGATACGCGAAAGCCTGACCGCTGATCGTCTTCAGCATGTAGCGATACGGCACCGAGAACTGTGTGATCGGAACTGCGGTGCTCATGTCGAGGGTTTCCACGGGCGTCGCTGGCGCGCTCTGATCGTAGATGCGGATGCGGCCCGTGCTGCCCGCAGTGACATTGCCGCTGAAGGTGATTTTCAAGAGCACATCGCGGTTCAAACCTGTGCCCGCAGGTGCCGGCGTCAGCGTGGAGACGGTCAGCGCCGAGAGCACGCCCACATAGGCGCTGCTGCTCGTGACACTGCCGACGACATTCGATGCCGTGCATGTGTAGAAACCCGCGTTGGCTCCGCTCGCGTTCGGGATCGTGTAGCTGGATGAGGTCGCACCGCTGATGTTCACACCGTTGAGCTTCCATTGATACGTCGGCGTCGGCGACCCCGTGGCCGTGATGCTGAGCGTGTGGCTCGATCCCGGCGTGATGGTGCTGCCCACCGGCTGTGCGGTGATCGCAGGCATTTCGTTCACCGTCAGCGCCGCGCCGTCACTGGTGGCGGAGCCAACCGAATTCGTCACCACCACGCGATACAAGGCCGCATCACTCAAGGCCGCACTCGGGATCGTGTAGCTCGTCGGCGAGGTCGTGCCCGTGGCACCCGAGATGTCGCTGTAAGTCGTTCCGCCGTTCGTGCTCTTCTGCCACTGGGCCGCATTCGGCGCAGTACCGGAGAAGGACGCCGTGAAGGTGGCGCTGTCACCGACAAGTGCGGTCTGGGCAGTGGGCTGCGCCGTGATGACCGGAGCCACGGCACCGGTGGACACCGTGAGCACCGCCGCATTGCTCGTCGTCGAACCCGCCGCATCCGTGACCACCACCGTGTAGCTGGCCGCATCGCCAGCCGCAGCGGAGGCGATGCTGTAGCTCGCCGCCGTCGCACCGCTGATGTCGTTGCCGTCCTTCTTCCACTGATAGCTCAACGCCGCGCCGCCGCCGTCTGCCAGCACGCTGAATGACACGGGATCGCCAACCGTCACGGTCTGGCTCGTCGGCTGCGTGCTAATCACCGGCACCACGGTTGTCGAGGCTGTGGTCACCACTTTGATCGAGTTGACATCCATGGTGCTGGCCACGCTGCCTGTTTCGCGATAGCCGATGGCCAGCGCATCAAAGGTGGAAACGGGGATGCTCGAGCTGACCACCGACTGGGTGAAGACCTGCGTTCCGTTCGTATCCGCACCTTGATATAAAGCGGAGGCAATCGTCACAGCCGACGCCGCCGTCTTGGTGACGCGGAAGACCAGCGTGTACTGCTGGCCAACGCTGAGCGCTCCGAGTGATGACACGGTCAGACTGCCGATGGTGCTCGCCGACGGGTTGTTGAAGTTATAAAGCACGTCCTGACAGCGGGCCACCGCGCCCTGCGCCGCGCGGGAGCAGATCTGATGATTGCCGCCCGTGTAGAGAATTCGGCTGATGTAACCCGCCCAATTCGCGGCATTGCCACCTGTGGCATACGTGTCCGAAGTGGCATTCAAACCGCCAGCCACCGGCTGGCTCTGGCTACCATCATGCAGAGCACACATCAGGGTGCCGTTCGCGTTCGCGGTCAGGATTCCAGCCTGATTGGTGAACACGACCGTGAGTTCGATGTATTCGCCCACATTGCTCAGCGTCACCGGATACTGCGTAAACAGCGCCTCGATGGAACTGAATCCCGATGAGGTGCTCACGATGCCATACCGCAGATGCCCCGCCGCAAGGGTCGGCGGATTCGGATTGAACGTCTTGGCTGTCACCTGCTGATAGGCTGTCCGGTCGATCAGCGGGGCCGCCGGATTGGTCGGGTTCGAGTTGATCGTGCTACCAGCGCCAAAGGTGTCGTTGAACACCACCGTCTGGGCCGATGCGATGCCGCCAAGGAGCGAGGCGGAAACAAGGAAGGCGCGAAGACAGGACGTGAGCATTCCCCGATTCTCCACAAACTGGCTCCTGATCCAATCCTGCCAGTGTTCAATATTGTGCAGAACTAGTTGAAAAAAGCGCATCAAAGAGCGCCGTTACTTCAACACGCGTTCCACTCCAGCCAGCCGACGAACTTGCGCGACCACGGCTTCGGCGCTCTCCGGTTCGTAGCGATACGGAACCTTGCTCAAGTCAGACCACTTCCAGCCAGCGGCATCGTTGAATCGGAACTCGCTGGCGGGACAACTGCTGGTGAAGTTGTGCTCGATCTCAAACACTTCGCGCTCGCTGTCGATCACCGGCTTGGCACGAGGTTCGAGGTTGAGGCTGCCAGCGATGAGCAGTCTGCCGCCGCGTTGCTTCCCCACGGTGTCGGAAGCATGGGAGAATGTGGTGGCGATGGCGCAGTCGCGATACACGCAGTTCTCCACGAAGGTCGCCGCGTTCATCACGCTGATGGTGGCGTTCTCGGCACCGTCCACGACGTTGTTGAAGAGATGAATGTTGGCAAAGCGCGCGCGCGGGGCGCGGTCACCGATGTTTTCAAAAAAGCAATGATGCATCGTCACGTTCAGGTAGCCGCGATCCACCTTGGAGGCATTCTCGCTCGACGAATGGCCGATCAAGATCGCCTTCTTATGCGGACCGCGTTCATCACCGGCGAAGCGACACCACGAGATCGTGATGAGGTCAGAGCCATGCGTGATGTCGAGCAGGCCATCGTAGGCTTTCTCAAAGTCGCAGTGATCAATCCAAACGTGGTGCGCGTGTGTTTTGCCTGAGTTCGAGATGCGCACATAATCCCAGCCAAAACGATCATACTTGCCCGCCGGGTCCTCTTCCCACAGATCGCGGAACTTTAAATTGCGGACAATGATGTTATGCCCGCCATGCACCTCGATGATGCCATGACGAATCGTCGCGTCGCTGCTTGCGCCTTCCAGCGTCGTGTTCGATCCGACCAGCACGCGGCCCACCTGCTCCAGCACGGAACCGGGTATATCGTTGTTGAGTTCGCCCAGGTCAATGTCGCCTTCCACGCGAATGACGAGCGGCACCTTCTCGCGATCAGCCTTCTTTTTGATGTCGCTGCGCTCAACAGCGGCTTGCAACTCTTTCGCGGTTCGCACGGTGACGATCTTGCCCTTGCCGCCGCCAGTGGTGGTGTCCACGTCATAGGCGCTAACACTGGCGAACCCAACAAGATCCGAGGACGGCACTTCCGCAAAGGCCAGGGAGGCAATGAATGTAAGCTGCGTGAGAATGATCTTCATGGATGATGTCAGCGTAAACATTGAGCCCGAACCTGTTTGGCGGCACTGAACCTTCTCGAGACGGATTGCCTCATATCGTCATCGCCGAGTAACCACCATCCACGACCATCTCATGGCCAGTGATGAACGAGGCGGCTTCGTTGCTGGCGAGGAGCAGTGCCGCACCGACAAGCTCGCGGCTTTCGCCAAAGCGCGCCGCCGGTGTATGGGCCATGATTTTGGCAATGCGCTCGGGGACGAGGACCTTCTTGTTTTGCTCCGCCGGGAAGAACCCGGGCACAAGCGTGTTCACGCGGACGCCGAGCGGTGCCCACTCGCGGGCGAGGTTCTTGCTGAGGTTGTGCACGGCGGCCTTGCTCATCGAATAGGTGAAGACGCGGCTGAGCGGCGTGAGGCCTGACATGCTGCCAAGATTGATGATGCTGGCGGGAATCTGCTTCTCCACGAAGTATCGGCCAAACACCTGGCAGGCGAGGAAGACGGCCTTCGTGTTGATATTCATGATGCGGTCGAATTCCTCCTCGCTGATGTCGAGGAAAGGCGTGGGGGAGTTCACGCCGGCTCCGTTGACGAGGATGTCGCACTGGCCACACTTCTGGATGACCTGGGCGAGCAGGGATTCCAAATCGGATTGTTTGGCAGCATCCGCCGGGATGAACTCGGCGCTACCACCTTCGGCTTTGATTTTGTCCAGTCGGGCCGTGGCCTTGGCCGCATCGCGTCCGACAAGGACGACATGGGCACCAGCAGTGGCGTAGCCTTCGGCAATGGCTCCACAGAGTTCGCCCGTGCCACCGATGATGACGGCGGTGCGGCCCGTGAGTGAGAAGAGATTGTTGTTCATGGTTCAGATCAGGCTTGGTAAGTGGAGAGACTGGCGGCGTCGAGCCGAGCGGCTCCACACTCATCGGCAATCTCATTGAGCGCAGTGATCTCGGCCTCGGTAAAGAGCAGGCCGCCTGCTTGCTGCGTATGGCGGGCACTTGCGGCCTCGGGCTGACCGGGAAGCAAGCAGTGCTCATTGCCATGACCGAGGATGTCTTGAAGCACGGCTTTGAGGTTCTGCTGCTGGTCGCGCCCGTTGGCAAAGAGACCGCTGCTGATGGCATCGGGATGGATGACTTGGAAGTAGAAGGAGGAGGTCTTCTTTTCGCCTGCGGGCAAAGGCTTGCCTGCATAGTCAGGGTGTCCGCCACCGCCGCGCAGCACGGGCAATGAGCCGCCGATGAGCGCGCCCATGACCTCAATCAGCAGCGACAGGCCGTAGCCCTTGTGCGCACCGAAGGGCAGCAACCACTGCGCTGCATTGGCATCGGTGGTGGGCTGGCCACCGGCATCTACTGCAGCGCCGGGAGGCAGAGGTTTGCCTTCACGTTTGAGCTGCTGCACGCGGCCCATGG
>JAGRPD010000187.1:0-416 GCA_020439875.1 Verrucomicrobiales bacterium | reverse complement strand
GAGTGCGGATTGGTGCCGAGCACGGGATACTTGCCACCGAACGGAACGACCTCTGCGAGTGTGCTGGTGCAGTTCGTGTAAGCGATGTAGCCGCGTTTCGCTGCCTCCATCACATAGCCCCCGCCCCAGAGGTAATGAAAGGCATTGTCCACGCTGACCTGGCCGATGCCATATTGGTCGGCGAGTTCCATGCAGCGCTCCATGGCTCTGAAAGCAACGCTTTGCCCAAGTTTCAACTGCGCATCCCAAACCTCACTGGCCGCGAAGGGCTTCTTCACGACACGAATCTCCGCTCCGGGCATACAGCCCCCGGTGGCACTGCCAAAGAGGTGATCGAGATGCAGAGCCTTGATGGCGTTGTGGGTGCGGATGCCGTGTGTGGCGGCGAGTTCGCAAAAGCGTGCCGCGTCTGCTGC
>JAGRPD010000186.1 GCA_020439875.1 Verrucomicrobiales bacterium | reverse complement strand
GCAGCTCAAAAAGTCGGGTGCCGTTTTCATCGAAAACCTCAGCCTGGCTGGCGCTGACTTCGGCCCGAAGCTTGCCGTTTTCAGTCACGAAGACGGCCTTTTGCAAATCGGCATCCCAGCGGCCGGGGGTGCGGCTGATGTTGTCCCGATCGCGATCCCAGCCATCGCCGGGCAGGCCGCCTTGATAACCGACCGCTTCGAATTGGCCACCGCCTTGAGCCCAGATTTGCACGCCCCAGCGTTTGCCTTCGTGTTCGCCGATGAACTCGCCCTGAAGATCGAAGTCGGGACCCTTGGCTCGGGCGGCTTCCTCGGTGGTGTAAGCGGGCGGTTTGGGTTTGCCGAGGTGTTTTTTGAAAAAGGCATCGGCGATTTGCACGGTCTCATCCAGCCAGGGTTGGCTCATCCAGAAGGGATGTGGCGCGTTTTTCAGGGTGTGGACTCCGGTGTCGATCTTGAGCTTTTTGAGCTGATCCATCATTTCGGCACGGCCGATTTTGACGGTGTCTTTTTCTCCCTCGATGAAGATCGTGGGTGGCACGCCCTTGCGCACATGCGTGATGGGAGAGGCATCTCGGTAGTGCTCGGGGTGCTCTTCGGGAGTGCCGAGAAAGAGGACGACGCCCTCGCTTGGATGGGTCATGTAGGCGGCCTGCAGGTCCTGCGTGGCGGCCATGACGATGGCGGCTTTGACGGCGGAGGATTGCTCGGGATACGGGCCGTCTCCTTCAAACTCGGGCAGTCCGGTGGTCATGGAGACGAGGCCGGAAAGATGCCCGCCTGCGGAGCCGCCCATGCAGCCGATGCGTTCGGGATCGATCTTCCATTCCGCCGCGTGAGCGCGCAGCGCGCGGAGGGCGGCCTTGCAGTCGTGCAGTGCGGCGGGGTAGGGAGCCTGAGTGGAGAGGCGATAGCTGACCAGGGCGGTGACAAAGCCGCGCTGCGCCAGACGCTCCATCATGGGCTTGTCGGACTCGATCTGCCGGGACTTCCAGCCGCCACCGTGGATGTCGAGGATGCAGGGGTAAAGGCCGTCGGCATCGGGAACATAGACGTAGAGATTGACGGGTTCGGTGGGATCATCGAGCAGCTTCAGCGTCTTCAGGGTGAACCCGGGCGGGGTCTCCGGCAGGACTTTCTTGAACTTCGGTGCGTCTGCGCCGTGAGCCCAGGTGGCGGCGGCGAGGCAGAGTGTGAGGTGGAGCAGGTGATGCAGCTTCATGGTGGAATGTTAGGTTAGTTTAAATGGTGCGGTCATCGAGCCAAGCGTCGGACGTCCAGTCGAGGTGGTGGGAGAGCATGTGGTCGTGGTCAAATTGAAAGCGGCCAGTGAAGAAGACGCTCTCTTCCTGCAGCAGGCGGCTGAGCCAGTAACGATCATCTTGCCACATTTCCTCCAGGGGAAGGGCGTCGATGGGCGTCCACAGCGGAATGGCCTCTTCGGTCTCGGTGGGTTCACCGTGATGCTCGTGGGCGAGGAAAACGGCGACGTGCATCCGCATGCCGTCGGTGAAGTCAAACCAGAGTTCGCCGTGTTTGGTGACGTGGACGGCGGTGACGTGCAGTTCCTCTTGTGTCTCGCGGACGGCACATTGTGCGGCGGTTTCGCCGGGGTCGATCTTGCCGCCTGGTCCATTGATTTTCCCCGCGCCGAGGCCCCGCTTTTTGCGGATGAGGAGGACGCGGCGTTGGCTGGCGTCGATGATGAAAAGCAGCGTGGCGCGGATGGTGGGCTGCCAGTGTGACCAGTCGGTGTGCATGAAGAGAGAGGGCAGCTGAGCAGGTCAGCGATGGGCGATGGCCAGCAGGGTTTGGAAGTGAGGGCTGCGACTTTCGCGATGTACCACAGAGGTGTCGATGCCGGTGAATCCCGCGCGGTGGAGCATGTCCGTGAGTTCGGCTTCGGAAAAACCCAGCCAGGTGTCGGCATAGAGTTCGCGGGCTTTTTCAAACGTGTGCTTCAGCAGATCGAGCACGACGACGCGTCCCTCGGGCCGCAGCAGGCGGTGGGCGGCTTTGAGGGCCTGCTGAGGTGTGCTGGCATGATGCAGAGCCTGGCTGAAAATGACGAGGTCAATGCTACCAGGCTCGATGGGCGGATCCTCAATGTTGCCCAGTCGATATTCGAGATTGGTGAAGCCGTGACGCCGGGCGAGATCCGAGCCGTAAGCGACCATTTTTTCGGAGTTGTCGATGGCGATGACCTGACGGGCGCGGCGAGCGAGGAGTTGCGAGAGCGTGCCTTCGCCCGCGCCGAGGTCGGCGATGACCAGCGGGGGCAGCAGCTGGATGAGCGTCTCTCCGAGGGCTTTCCACGAACGGCCGGGGATGTAGTGACGGCCAAATTTTCCAGCTAGAGCATCGAAGTAGGCCTGAGCGGTTTGGGCGCGCTTTCTCAGGGTGATCTTGAGCGCGGCGGTGTCTTTTTGAGTCTCGGGAATCTCGCTGCCAGCGGCTTCCAACACGTTGGAGAGCAGGGCTTGCACCTCGGCCTCGCGCGGGGAGGTCTGCGCCATCTGATAGAGGCGGTGTTTGCCGGAACGACGATCCGTCACCAGCCCCGCCGATTTGAGTCGAGCGAGCTGGGCGGAGATGTTGGATTGAGGCAGGGCTAGGATCTCTTGAAGCTCAGCGACGGAGAGTTCCTCCTGCTGCAGGAGGAGCAGGAGCCGGACCCGAGTGGGATCGGAGACGAGGCTGAGGGACTTGAGCAGGGAGACCACGGCAGGCAGGGTGCCACGGTGGCGGCATTCCTCAACGGCGAATGCGCAGGAGGAGAACGAAGGGCTTGAGGTGCCCCAGCTTCCGTCTGAAAGGTGGGACTCTGTGATGAAGACCTTTAATCCCGACCTGACAGCCCTTGAGAAGGACGCTACCGCCGCCGCGGTGATGGCCATGCTCAAGGCAGGCAAATGGCGCAAAGCGCGGGATGCCGCCAAACTCCTCTGCCGGAGTGACGCTGCAAAATACCAACCCTTGCTGGTGGCAGCAAACATCGGCCTGATGCGGGAAATGCGGGGCAAGGGATTGATGAAGGACGCGGAAACGGTGTTGGCCTACTTGAAAACCCTCTGCACCAACGAGCAGTGGGAGAAGCTCAAGAGCGAGAACGATCGAGAGGCAGAGGTGCAGCCAGCCAAGACGCAGCAAGGGGAGAGTCCGACTCTTTGGCTTCAAGTGGTGGAGGCTGCGGAGGTTTGTCTTCAAGGCGGAGACCCTGGTGCTAAAGGGTGGGCCGCCGTGGATCGTCTGGCGATCAAAGGCGCACCGAAGCGGGTCCTCGAAGCGAGAGAAGCGTCCCATCCGCTTCAGGATGCGTTGGTGGCGGAATTGGGGCTCGTGCAGGAGGCTTGGAGGGCGACGGCAAGGGGCAAATGGGATACCGCTCAAAACGCCCTGCGGATGTTGCCGCGCCAATCGATTTTCCGACACTGGCGTATGTTTTTGCGCGGGGTGAAACATCATTTCCAGCGAGAGCATGCGGCCATGGTGCGATGTTTTGCCGAGCTGCCCCCAGGTGGTGCACTGGCGCGGGCCGCTCAGGTCATGGCGGGTCGGAGTGCGGTCCCCAGTCCCGGCCCCACCGTGCCGGACCTTGCACGGGCAGAATGGTGGTTGGCAGTGTGTGGAGAGCCGCAGCGGTGGGCAGCCGGACTGGTGCGGGCCAATCAATTGTGGATGAAGCCCGACTACCTCGGGACATGGAAAGAGATGATCGCCACGTTAGGTAAAGATTTCCCCTGCATGGCACCCAACCTCACTGGGGAACTGTCTCGCGCGATCATGCCGAGCGGTCAATACCAAAGCGTTGTGCAGCAAAAACGGATGCAGCAGTGGCAGACGGTGCAGTTGCATCAGATCAAAGTGAGGGATCATGATATGTTTCTGGGCATGATGCTGCGAAGCATCCTTTTGGTGGACCCCGATGAAATGGAAATTCATGAAGTCCTCACCTATTGGAAGGAGGTGCAGCGAATCATGGAAGTGAAACTGCGCCCAAATCCTGTGAGGAGCGCCGTGGGCTTGGCTGGTGTGGCGGAGCAAATATTGAATCATCCAGATTCTGATTTCTCCGGTTACGGTCAGCCTGAGGAAAACCCTTTAGCGATCGCCCGGAAGTTATTGGAAGAGTCCACCCGAATTGCCCCTCAGCTCAAGGAAAACGGGTTGGCCCTGCTCCGAGTCCTCACCGAAATGAAGGACCATTCGGCTCGCAACAAATTGCTGGATCAACTCTCTGTGAGGTATCCCGATAGCAAGGAAGTGCTGCTATGGGCAGGGACTCAAGCCGTAGAACGCAAAGCCTTTGGTAAAGGGATCAAAAGCCTGCGAGCCGCCTGCACTCTCGATCCACTGGATTCAAATGCGCGTCAAACTTTGCTCTGGGGTCTGATTTCTCAGGCTCGCGATCTTTCGAAGAAAAAGAAAGATACTGATGCTTTGTGGGGGGAAATCTTGACTCACGCCACGGATCGCAGTGAGAGCGATCCCTTCCTTCAGACTCGTTGGAGCATGCTCCTCCGGCGCGGTATCCTCTCGCAGGATGAAGGGCTGATCCAGCACGGTCAGGAATTGGCCCCTTCCACGCTTTTGGCTCTTTGCTTTGAGTCCACCATGCGCATCAACTATGCTGAACCCCCGCGCAAAGGCTGGCTGGCTGAATGGAGTCTCGCCCTGAAATCAAGCCCCCAATGGCAAGATTTGGTGGACCTTTTAGCTCTCAGAAAATGGGCCACCCTTCTTCCCAATCAACGCGGCAGGGAAGTCTATGACTGCACCAACCACTTGGATGAGGTTTCAGATGCCCTTTTCGCCAAGTCCTTGAGCTCGGATTCTGCGGGACTCTTGGCCATGCTCACCGCTTTGGCACCACTTGGCAGTGGCCGTCGCGAAACAGGCATGGATTTTGACCTCAAAATTCGGTTAACGAGGTTTTATTCTGAGCTCAATCGCTACAAGGAGAGACCTCGAGAGTACCCTTACCTGTGCGTCGCATATTGGTGGCTAACACCATTTGGAGTTGACCCCATGAGGGCGCGTCAGGCGCTGCCGATCCTCCTGGAAGCGCGCATTGCCTTCTCGGAGATGGAGAATGCTGGGAAATCGGGTCTTACCGTCCTGGAGAAGCTCGTCCCCATGGTCGAAAAGATGGTTGACCAATTCAAAGACCACCAAATTCCCGATCCCAAACCCAAGTCGAAGCGAAAAAAAGCCGCAAAACCCAAGGCACCGCGAAAAAAGGTCGAGCCTCCCACAGAGGAAGACATGCAGCGGGTCCCTCCAGCGGCCTTACCTTGGCTTGTGAAACTGGCCAATGCCCTGCTGGATGACGAGGCGGAAAGAGTTAAACAGATATGTGCCGAGTTGGAAGCCTGTGGAATGGAGTGGGAGCTGATTGAAAAATTTTTGAAAACCCCGCCCAAGAGACTCAAAGAAGACGACCCTAGCCTCAAACCGCCTCCAGCGTCTTCGTTTGATCAACTTGAACTGTTTTGAAAAAGAACCCTCTCCCAACTCCCCATCCATGAGTCCGTTTACCGTCTTGAAGCTTCCGTTCGCATGCAGTGATGAACAAGCCCGCGCCGCGTATCATGAATGCCTTCGACGTCACCCACCTGAGTTAGATCCCGAAGGTTTTCAAGCCATTCAAGAAGCCTACCAACGGGTGCGGACGGAAGAGGCACGTGCTAAGTGGATTCTTTTTAACAAGGAAGATTGTCCCGATGGACCGTTGGCTACTTTGGAAGCTCTTGTTCATTTGCCAGGACGTAATAGTCCTCCGGGAGAAGAAGCCTTCTCGCGTTTGCTGGAAGCCTGCGTCGATGCCTCCGAAAAATCTGTTAGTCCTCTCCGCTCATGATGTCTGAAAACTCGTCAGAAACTTCACCGTTGGCAGAGCCGACAGCGGACAGTCTGCATGACACCCTCAACGAGGTGAGGGAAGAGATCGCCGCGAGTACGGGAGAAAACCGGCGGACTGCGCGGCGCATGCTGGACGGTCTGAAACAATTCAGCGAAGTCTTGGATGCCATCTCCGGCACGGTGAACGATGTGCATCGACAGCTGCGCGCGGAGAACGCTGCCCGGACTTCCGCCTCAAGTGCGGGAGCGGAAAACCGTCTGCCGCAGGCCCATCTGATGGGTCTCGTCGAGCTGGCAGATCGTCTCCGGCGCCTCACGCTCGCCTTTGAGCGGCAGCCTCCTCAAGGAAGTGCGTGGTGGCCGGGGACTGCCCGGAGATTGCAGGCGTGGGAGGACGCTTGGCGCACCCAGAGTGAGGCTGTAGGCATCCTCAGCGGGCATTTGGAGACTCTGCTAAAGGGAGTGGAATTGCGCCGAATCCCGGTGCTGGGTCTGCCGTTTGATCCCACCTGCATGAGTGCTGTTGAAATGGTGCAAGACGCGCGCGTGCCGGAACAAACGGTGCTGGAAGAATTGGTTTCAGGATGGACTCATGGTCCGAATGGCCAGGTGCTACGACCGGCTCAAGTTCGTGTGGCGCGGCGCTGAGTGCTCTGCTATTTGAAACGCTATTCTTTCTTCGAGCAACTATGCCTCAACTCCCCGATCTCGTCGTTGGTATTGATTTAGGTACCACCAATAGTAGCATTGCAGCGGTGGTGGATGATCAAGTGGTGGTTATTCCCATCGCAGGAAAAACGTCCATGCCAAGCGCCGTTGGACTCGACGCAGAGGGGAAACTGATCGTCGGTCAAGCTGCCAAAAACCAAGCCATCGCCGCGCCGGAGCGAACCGTGCTTTCCATCAAGCGCTTGATGGGAACGGACAACAGTGTTGTCCTCGGAGACAAAACCTACCGACCGGAAGAGATCAGTGCCATCATTTTGGGTGAGCTGAAACGCGCTGCTGAGGCTCACCTCGGGCGCGACGTGACGCATGCCGTGATCACGGTTCCTGCTTTTTTTAATGAACGGCAACGCCAGGCGACTCAGGCTGCGGGTGAATTGGCGGGATTGAACGTGCAACGCATCATCAATGAGCCCACGGCTGCGGCGTTGGCCTATGGTGCCGGAACCAAGGGCGGGGCAGATACCGAGACGCTGCTGGTTTATGACCTGGGTGGAGGCACCTTCGATGTCTCGCTCGTCACCGTGGACAATGGCGTCGTCGAAGTGCGTGCTAGCCATGGCGATACCGAGCTGGGTGGGGATGATTTTGATCTGGCTCTGGCTGCGCATGCTGAAAGTCTCTTTGGCAAAGAAAACCCCGAAGCTGCTTCACCCTTGCCAGACCTGACGCGGCGGCGGCTCAAAAACGCCTTGGAGGCCGTGAAGATTTCGCTGACAGACCAACCTTATGCCGAGTTGAGGGAGGAGTACCTCACCGAGACCGCTCACCTGGAGGTGGAGGTAAGTCGCATGGAATACGAGGAGATGATCGCACCCTTGCTGGAGCGAACCTTAGAGAGTCTCCAACGCAGCCTCAATGATGCAGGGGTGTCGGCTGCGGAGGTGGATAAAATCATGCTGGTCGGTGGGGCGACTCGCACGCCGTTGGTGGGCCGACTGTTGGAGGATCGTCTCAACAAGGAACCACGGCATGAAATCAATCCCGACCTCATCGTCGCCATGGGGGCGGCGATTCAAGGTGCCGCTCTGGCGGGTCAGTCAGCCCCCGCGATCCTCATCGATATCACGGCCCATACCTACAGCATGAAGGCTCTCACGCTGGATCCAGATGGCTTTGGTCAAGTGCTCTGTTGCGTGCCGATCATCCGCCGTGGCACGCCTTTGCCCGTGCGCAAGTCCGAAGGATTTTCGACCGTGCATGACGGGCAAGAGGCCATTGATGTCGTGGTCTTTCAGGGTGAAAGCATGTGGCCGGAGGAGAACCTAGAGTTGGGTAACTTCCGCATCGATCATTTGGGAGATGTTCCCGCTGGAAATGAATTGATTGTGGAGTTCAACATCGATTTAAACGGCCTGCTGCGAGCGACAGCGACGGAGAAACGCACCGGCATGGCGCGCAGTTTGGTGATCGATACGGGTGATCAGCATCGGTTCAATTTGGACGAGGCACGCAGCAATTTGGCGTCTCTGTTTGGGGGATCGGAGAGCGATTTAGAGGAAGATGAAACGCCCGGCTCTGGGGGGGACTCTGCCTCTCATGCCCTGGTGGCGACGGCGAAAAGTCTGCGCCGCCGCGCAGAAGCACTGATGGAGCGCGGCGTGGCGGAGGCCGATAAGGACGACTTGTTGCAGCGGCTGGAGCGTCTTTCTGGGGCGATCAAGGCATCGCAATGGGACACCTTGGAGGCTGAGACGGATCAGCTCAGTGATGTGCTGTTTTACCTGGAAGATTGAGCACGAGCCAGCGCGTTGGCGGTGATTTTCTGCACCCGTGGGTCGGGTCCGTGGGGGCGGGACCAGTGGCTCCAGGGCAGCATGTGGCCGGGCGGGCTAGCGAGACCTTGGCTCCAAAAAATGGTGCTCGCGTTGAAGACGATGTTTTGCTTTGGCCCCTCAAACAGGGTGGCCGCGTAGTGACCGAGCCGGGTGCCACCGGCCCAGACGTTGCCCTGGGCCACGACGTCGAGACCGGCTCGTTCCTGGTCAGGATCTCCGTGAAACTCCCATCCGACTAGGCCGGGAATGGAGTCTCCTTGTTTCATCCCGGTGTCGGCGAAGAGCCAGTGGTCCGGCAGCGCGCAGGTCCAGTCGCCACCCCCATTGAAGGGCACCACCGTGCGGGCACCGATGATGGCTCGCTCATCGGGACCGGGATTTTCAAAGGGTCCCAGAACTTTGGCGTAGGCTTCTTTTTCTTCCTCGCGAAACTCGCCATAGCAGGTGGCGCGGGTGAGGCGGCGATTGGGCTGATTGGCTGCGTTGGCGCTGAAGGGTGTGACCATATAGACGCTGTTGGCGGAGAGCCAGAGTACGTTGACTCCATCATCGATGGCGCGTTTGACGTTGTGATACTGACGGAGATCCCAGTATTCATCGTGACCGACGCTGAGGAGGGTCTTGGCGCGTGTTAGATTGGAGTACTCCAGATTGTCCACATTGGAGCAGTAGGTCACGTCGTAGCCCTGCTGCTCCAGCCAATAACAAAGCGGGTACTCCCACAGGAGAAACTCTCCACTGCCAACGCCCAAGGGCTGATTGACGATGCTGGTCTGCGGGTACAACCCGTAGGGCCGATCAAAACTCACGCTGACACCCGGTGCATGCGCCGCACGTGGATCGGTGTAGAGACTCTCGTTGACGGGCCAGCGATTGTAGGCCTGCCAGGTGTTGTCGCTGCATTGAAAGAGGATGTCAGCGGGGCGGTCGTCTTTGACGATGAAGATGACGTAACTCTGCCAGTAGGGTTGATCCGCCGCATCGGGAACCGTCGTGAGGCGACCCAAATAGACGCCGCTGGGCCAGTCCGTGGGGATGGTGAGCGTAGCCGAGGGCTCCCAGGCGCACTCCATCAGGCGCTGGTCTGCGAGAGTGGGAGTGGGTTGCGGACGCCCTGGCAGGGGGCCGAGCACCTGCATGAGTCGCGCTCCTGCACCACCGTAGTAGCCCATCCGAAAAATCTCGACGGTGAAGCGGGCGGCGGGTTGGGTGCTGACAAAGAGCTTCAGCGTCTCTCCAGCGCGGATGGATTGGTGGGAGCAGTAGCCCTCGATCAAAGAGGAGCGATAGCCTTTGGCCGAGTCGAGTCGCACGCGAGTGAGTTGGAAGTCACTGCCGGCGCGTTCGTTTTCGCGGCGAATGAGATCCGGCTGCGCAGCGGAAGCAGCAGTGGCGGTTGCGAGAGAAGGCACCAGACCAAGGGCGCTGGTGGTGCGGAGGAAACGGCGGCGGTCCATGAGGGAGAGGGCTTGCTGAAACCAACGGAGGCGCAACCGAGGAAGTTGCGGGTGGTGGGAGAATGGATCAAACCCGAGTTCCGAGGAGTTGCCGAGGGAGTTTTTGTGGCGTGGCGGGCTGGGCGGGAACTTTTTCGATGGAAGCGGGAGCGTTCAGGCGTTTCGGCGGGTATGTGGAAAACCCTCTGTTTGTTTTTGATTGGCGCTGCCTCGGTTCACGCGGCGCGGCCGAATGTGTTGATGATTTGCGTGGATGATCTGAAGCCGCAACTGGGCTGCTACGGCGATGCCACCGCGCACACTCCGAACATCGATGCCTTCGCCCAACGGGGCGTGGTGTTTGACGCAGCGTATTGCAATCAGGCCGTGTGCTCGCCCTCGCGCAATTCGCTGATGACGGGTCTGCGGCCTGACAGCATCGGCATCTACGATCTGCCGACGAATTTCCGCAAGGCTGTGCCGGAGGCGGTCACGGTGGCGCAGTACTTCATGGCGCACGGTTACAAGACCGAGGCCATGGGCAAGATCATGCACAAAGGCCACGGCAATGTGGAAGACGCCGCCTCCTGGAGCGTGCCCCATTTTGTGCCGAAGGCTGCGACCTACGTAGAGGCATCCAGCACGGCGAATGCGGTGAAGGATCGCCGTGGTGGCACTCGCGGTACGCCCACAGAAATCGGTCACGCGGAAGACGATGCCTATGCGGATGGTCAAGTGGCCCTGGAGGCGGTGCGTCGCTTGGAAGCTGCTGCGAAGACGCCCGAGCAGCCGTTTTTCATCGCGGTGGGTTTTATCCGTCCGCACCTGCCCTTTGTGGCTCCCCAAAAATACTGGGATCTCTACGATCCGGCGAAGCTGCCGATGCCGCAAGTCACCGAAGCTCCGGAGTACGCACCGGACTACGCGCCCCAGTACGGGGGGGAGCTGCGGCAGTATGCGGGCGTGCCCAAAGAGGGGCCGATGGGCGAAGAACGCACACGCCATTTGATTCATGGATACTATGCCGCCACCAGCTACATGGATGCGCAGCTGGGGCGAGTCATCGCGGCGCTGGACGCTAGCGGCCAGGCGGACAACACCATCGTTTTGCTGTGGGGAGATCACGGCTGGCACCTGGGGGATCACGGCATGTGGTGCAAACACACGAACTACCAGCAGGCCACCCGCATCCCGCTTCTCATCAGCGCACCTGGCGGTGCGCGCGGTGCTCATAGTTCTGCCTTCATCGAGACGGTCGATCTCTATCCTACGCTCTGTGACCTCGCGGGGCTGCCCGCGCCGAAGGGACTGGATGGTGTGGATCAGGCGGCGGTGGTTCGGGATCCAACCCAGGCGGTGCGGGATCATGTTCTGCATGTTTATCCGCGCAGCGGTCGGCTGGGCCGCGCCATCCGCACCGAGCGCTACCGCATGGTGGAGTGGAAAGAGCCGGGTGAGTCAGCCGATACGGCGGAGTATGAATTGTACGACTACCAGGAAGATCCGCTGGAGACACGCAATCGCGCGGGAGAACTGCCGGACGTATTGGCTTCTCTCCAGGCGATTTTAGCGAAGTATCCCGAAGCGAAACCGCAGCATGAAGAGGTGACGCCCGAGCAGGCAGCGAAACGGAAAGCAGAACTCAAGAAACGTCAGGATGCCTTCAAAAAGCGTGACAAGGATGGCGATGGTCATTTGACTCTGGAAGAGTTTTTGGCACACCAGCCGGACCCCGAGGAAGCACCGAAACGCTTCCCGGTGTTTGATCGCGATGGGGATGGCCGCCTCAGCGAGGAGGAATACGTTCAGGGCGGGAAAAAGAGCCGTACCACAGAATAGCGCCTCCTTGTTCCCCATCGGAGGAGGCGACGGGAACAGGGAGAAACTCAGGGGAAGTGGGTGATGAGACGGAGGATTCAGTGTGGTTTTTGTCTTGCAAAACGAACCGATTTTCTCCCATGCTCTTCCCAGAAGTCACCTCCCATGAATGTTCAAGTGTCTCGCAACGGGCAGGTTATGGGAACCTACTCAGAAGAAGACTTGAGGCGGCTCTTGGCGGAAGGCCAAGTCCGGCCATCTGATTTTGTTTGGCACGAGGGCCTGCCGGTTGGGATGCCCGTGAGTCAATGGATCGGCGGTGAGTCGGACCTGGCTCAGGGGCCAGCTTCAACGTCGGGGACTGCGATCACCAGCTTCACGACGTCGATCTTGGGTTGGACCCTTTTGCCGATCCTTGGCGGTTTGATCGCGGTGATCACAGGACACGTGGCGTTGTCATCGATCAAAAAGGGTGAGGGCAGGGTGAAAGGACGGGGATGGGCCCGCGCGGGATTGGTCCTTGGATATCTGAGTTTTCCTGTGATGCTGGTCGTGGTGTGGCTGCCATTTGCTAACGCGGTCTTGGATAAAGCGAACCAGATAAAGACGATCAACAATGCCCGAGAAATCGTCATGGCTTGCAAGGCCTACGCTGGCGATCACGGAGGTGCGTTTCCTCCAGCGCTCGAGTCCCTTGTGACGGAGCGTTATCTGGATGATGCGGCCACGTTGCAGACCTTCCCCCCTTCGGCAGATGGTGAAGCGGTGGGCTTCGAGTACATCCCGGGAGGATCGGACAGCGGTGCAGCGACGGCGGTGGTGATTCGATCAAAACGAAGCTGGCGGGATGGGAAACGCTTGGTGGGATTGTTGGATGGTTCGATAGCGATTGAGCGAGAGAGTCCGTAGGAGGATCTGAAAGGCCCGATCAATCGCGCAGCAACCTTTGCCAGAGGGCGAGGAGTTTCTGGCCGCGTCGGGGGTGAATGTCGATCATCTCCTGGATGCGACCACGGAGCTGGGCGAGCTTTTGAGAGCGAGCCGATGCTTCGGATGGCAGGCCTTGGTGGTGCAAAGCGTGATGCAACTCGGCTTTGAGTTGATCAAACGATGCGCGTGGGAGATTGAGGCGCTGGTTGAGGACGAGACCGAGGGCTTGCTGGCTCTGGGATTGAGTCATCAGACGCACTTTATCGGGATGGACGCAGAAGCCCTCGCTGCGGATGATTTCCATCAGAGCGTGTCGCCGTTGGGGTCGGCGCAGGGTCCGAGCTGATCCCGAAAAGAGCAGGTCGTCGGCGTAGCGAGTGTAGTCCAGTCCGGCGGCTGTGGCATAGGCCGTCAGGCGCGTGTCGAGCCTCCAGGCACACAGATTGGCGAGCGCTGGCGAGCAGGGTGAGCCCTGGGGTAGGTGGGGCGTTGAGGCGCGTTTGCGCCACCACCATCGCTGGCTGGGATCCTGCGGCGGGGCGGGGCAGGCGTCGAGCACGGCGGCAGGTGTGACGGTGGTGCAGAGACCGGCCAGCAGGCGGGCGACGGCTTCCGGGTAACCGAGCGTCATCCAGAGGGCGCGCACCTGCCAGCGGGGAATGCTGACAAAGAAGTCTTTCAAATCGATCCGAAGCAGGGCTTCCTTGCCGCAGTGAGGAGCGGCGGCGGTGAGGCGGGAGCGGCCTGGTACGAAACCATGGCAGGCGGCATGCACGGGGACGGGGCGCAGGAGTTGATCCCAAATGCGACGCTGGAGCTGGCGCGTCCAGGGTTTGGGAATCTCAAGCAATCGAGGAGGTGGTGAACCGTTGCGGCGGGGTAACCAGCGGTAGGTGTAGTGCTGGAGTCGCCCATCGGGCTGATGACGGAGGCGCAATTGAGGGTCGGCATGCCAGGAAAGCTCGGCCAACTCCATGTGAAAAAACTGCGCCAGATCCGTCTCGGTGGTGAGCGGAGGCAAAGCGAGATGGGCCAGCTTTTCCACCGGCTCAAACTTCGGTGCTGGAGGAGGAAGAGGGAGGAGCGTTCGATGCTGCTGCCGCAGCCAGCGGCTCAGCAGCGGGCTGGAGAGTAGGGTGCGTATGAGGCGCTTTTCCGTGGGGCGAATGCCGCGACCTGCGCAATGCACGGCGAGATGCGCCAGAGCGCGCAGGGTGATGCAGGGGCGGGCTCCGAGCGTGTGCCATCGCGCGAGGATGGCGTGACTCTCCCAGCGCCCGTCGAGCGCTCGACGAACCAGCTGCTGGACGAGCGGGACGCGGTCGAGGCTCATGAGCGAGACCTTTTTGTGGTGGAAAAGGTGAACCGCGCCCCCACGAAGCCCGTTGTGCGCGCAGCCGTGCCGCGTGGAGCGCGGAGGGGCTGGCGCGACGGTATGGTGAGGTGTTTCATGCAGCCCGGGGATGCCCCGGACGGACCGCGAAGGAAGCGTGGGCTCACTTCGGAGTCAGGCTGGGGACGCGGTTCGCAGTCAGCCTACTCAGCGGAGGGCTGGGGAGCAAGCTGAAGGGTGGGTTCCGCAGCAATCGATCGTCCACGCGGAAGCGCCCTGACCGCAGCTTGGTGCTGTCAAACCTTCGGCTTCAAAAACAGCACTTCGGCGCGCTCGATCCAGCCTTTGCGCAGGTCCATGCGGAACCAGCCGTCGCGGTTTTTGCGGTGAATGCGGCAGCCGGAGCGCGGGCCGAACTCGCTGAGGTCATACTGCGCCCAGGTCTTGCCCATGTCGGGAGACCAAATGATGCCGCAGGCGTAGTCCGAGGCCGGCGCGCAATGCGTGGCCACAAAGACGCCGTCTTCCACCAGCATGTTGGCGGACTCAAACTGCGGGTTGAACAGCATCGTGTGCTTCGACTTGTCGGTGATGTCCGCCGGATCACAGGCGAAGATGCCGCGGTCGTAGCGGTTGGCGATGGCGGGGCCGTTGGCATCCGCGATCCAGTGGCACTTGCCGTCGATGAAATTGATGCCGCCGCACTTGTGGCGCGAATTCGAATCGACCGAGATGATCACCTTCCAGTCCCAGGCGTCCGCCTTCGCGTCGTAGCTGCCGCGCAGCCAGTGGCACTCCTTGCCATCGCCGCGATCAATGTCGCCCGTGCAGGCATAAAAGACGTTTTCACCGGGATTGTAGGTGACGTTGTGCACATGCCGCGCGATCACCGGATTCGATGCATCCCCCAGCAGCGGCGCGCCCTCCGGTGCGCCCTTTTGCTGAAACTTCGGATTCTGGCCAAAGGAATACGCCAGCTTCACGGTCTCGCCGTTGTCGGTGGAGTAATACACGTTCACCGGCACCTGACCGCCGAGCACGTTGCAGTAGTTGCCCCACACCAGCATCTCCCGGCCGTCCACTTCGAAGCAGTGCTCGCCATCGAGCGAGTGAAAATACCAGCCCGGCAGGTCGGGATTCACCGGGGTGTGGGGTCGGTAGTCGCTGCCGTCGGCGTTCTGGACGATGACTTCGCGATGCGTCTTCAGGTTGTCCGTGCTGAGGAACAGGCGGTTGAGCGTGGCAAAGAGCACGTTCCCGTTTTTCAGGATCACGCTGAAGGTGATGTTATCCGCCTCAGGAAACGCCGCGCGATGCGGCCAGGTCATCCCGCAATCTTCCGACAGAAGGATTTCTCCCGCCTTGAATGCAAACGCCTTTTCATCGCGCTGCGAGTCGATGTAAGGCTCGTCCGCTCCCGGCATGCGGTAAAAGAAGTGCTCCGTCTCGCCCGTCGTGCCCGGCGCGGCGTGGAGGGATCGAAGGCCCGGCCAAAGCGAGCAGGTGGCACCGGAGGCCGCAGTGGCCAGCCAGCGACGGCGAGTGAGGGAGGATGCGTTCATGATGGTGAATCTTCTACGCTCCGCAGGCGTCCGCTTTTCCGAACGGACCGCCGATTGGCTGCCCACGTAGGGAGGGCGACTCGCCCTCCAGCACCCCCGCT
>JAGRPD010000185.1 GCA_020439875.1 Verrucomicrobiales bacterium | reverse complement strand
CCGCAGAGCGGCTTAGTTCAACAATGCGACGCACCTAACACCAGCCCAGCCGCAAGTTCATTTCGCCATGATCTTTCAACCCTCAATCAGCATTCGAAGCCGCGCCCACGGGCGGGTGTGAAAGGACTTCGACGTCGACCAATCAACGGAGCCATCACCAACCATGAGTGCTAAAGAGGTCATCACGATCATTGTCCTGTGGACTGCGCTCGTTCACGCGTTCGATCCGATCGTTCCGCCGCCCGTGTGGACGCTCACGAACACATGCTCTTTCTTACCCAAAGTCATCCACCCACAGGTTAGTTTTGCGGCTGCATCGGTTCCCGAAGTTCTTGAGATGCTCAGAGCTGATCGCCCGAGTGAATACACCCCAAGCTACGAAGCAGAGGCTTCGTTGCTGGCTTCTGACACGACCTTCAGCATGGATCAGAAAGACGTTTCAGACTTTGAGGTGCTCGCGAAGCTCGCAGAGAAGATCGAGGCAGACATTGTAATCAGTCCTGGGAATGTCTTCTTGAAAAAGCGGAATTCCACGAAGGCACCAAAGAAGCCATGAAGCGAAACTAAAAATACTGCCAACGGGTCGAACAAAGCGGATGCAGACGACGGCTCGAAGGCTATCTGTCGTGTCATCCACGTCTTGCGCTCACCGTCGCTTGATCCGAGACGTTTGTAGAGAATTGTGACCGAACCGACACCCAGATTGAAGACCGAGTTCATCAGCGTCGAGATCGCCATCAAGACCGATTTTGAGTCAGATGCATTCGTGAAGTGGTTCGAGGCTCAAGACAACTACGTAGCCAAGTTGGAATGTGCACCCCACAAGTGGTACATCTACTTCGCGCCAATTCCCAGCAGGGATGCCAACACTACGATTCGCAAGTTGTGCGAGATGATTCGAGAGCTTCCGTCGGACGTTCGTCAGGACTGGGATCGAGCAGGTCATCGAGAGTTTTTTGCCGGATATCATGTCGGAGGAGATCCATTCTGCTTCACGGAGCATCTCGATGTCGAAACCTTGGAGGCCGCCGCAGAGCTGAAGGCAGGCATTGGGTATGCACTCTACCCGGCTCCACCGAATGACCTTGATGAATGAGCCGCAATCCCAGCAACAAAAACCAAAGCGAACAAGTCGTGGCAGGCAACCGCAACAACGCCGCTAGTTCGCTGCGCTCTAAACAGTCCTGCGCGCGGTTGCCTACACTCGGACGCTGCCCAACTCGCAGCGCCTCACCATGCCCAAGTAGCCAGTGCCGATAGCCTACCCTGATGCGGTATCTCCATCGAAGGTCGGTAGTAATCCAGCTACAGCCGGAGCGGGCGGTGGCTACATATGGGACGAGGTGCTGGAGTATCGAGTCTGGTGCCATCCTGAGCGAGGAGCGCCAGCCGAGGACGACGGGAACGACTACTATTATTCGCTCCCCATCTACGCCGTGGATCTTTTGTCCACGCTGTGCAGATCGCTACTGATGGCACCGTAGAGGCGGACATCATTCTTGTCCTCCGCATTGGCAATGGTGATGGTTTGGCCATGGACATCGAGTCCGATGTGGAGTTTTTCGTGCTTCATTGTGTTCCTGGTTTGTTTGGTTCTTTACTCTGATGACGATGCCTTGATTGGCGTTCCTCATCATGCTGTTGCCTCCGCTGCGCTAGGCCCTTCGGGCGGCGCTTGGCTGGCCATCTCCTTTCAGTCGGTTCTGTCCCTCTCAGGACAACCCGCGTTCACACCGTCAGCCAGGAACACCACCTCTTTTCAAAGACGTCTTGCTCCTCACCAACGGCAGCCATAAAGTCTCGCCCAACTAACGGAGCCTGTTACAGACATGAGTCACATCAAACCGAGGCATTTAGACATAGCGTTCAACGTGGGTTTTGGCGCATCGGCGGGTCTCGCGATCTTTGTTTCTGCCTATGGCGTCGAGCAGGTTGGGGTGATACTGGTGTCGATCGCTCTTGGTTTTTTCTGTCTGGTGTTGACGCCGTTCTTTATTCTTTGGAGGCGCTTCACCAAGCGTTCGGCTTCCCCAGCTTGGGCGTATGCAGTTCTCAGCCTCTTGTGTCTTGCTACGGTTGCGTGGTCACATTGGCCACTTCGCATCACATATCGGCTTTCTCGAGCTTCACTAGATGATTTGGCTTCCAGACTCAGGGCAGGCGAGACGGTTAGCGTCCCGACCGTTGCTGGACTGTTTACCATTCATGAGGTTGGTCTTGGGCAAGACGGGATTCCCTATTTGTGGACTGAACCAGGACAAGGCGGAAGCACTGGCTTTGTTCAGACATCACCTGACCACGTTCCATTTAACCTTTGGTCCATGATCAGACTTGATGAACGTTGGCAGTATATCAGCGAGGACTGAGCTATGAACCATCGACCGGCAACCTCCAACGGCTCGAAGGTCGTCTGTCGCATGAGCGAAGTCTTGCGCTCGCCGTCGCCACAGC
>JAGRPD010000003.1 GCA_020439875.1 Verrucomicrobiales bacterium | reverse complement strand
GAGGTGTTTGAGGACAAGAAGCAGCGGGAGCGCTGGCTGGGCATCACCCAGGCGTTTGCCTCGGTGGGCGGGCTGTTTGTGACGAGCATCAACCTGTGGATCATCAGCCACGGCAAGGACCTGCCGCACCTGGGCCTGCCGCTGCTGAACAACGCCACCGATCCCTCAAGCTGGCGCTACCTGCTGATGACGGGTTTCTTTCCCGCCATCCCCATCGCGCTGATGCTGCCCTTCGTGCCGGAGTCGAAGGTGTGGCGTGAGCGCCGCGCCAGCGGAACGATGAAGCGGCCCAGTTTTGGCGCGTTGTTTTCCCCGGAGCTGCGCCGCACCACGCTGGTGACGGCGGCACTTTCTGCCTGCGCCTACGGCATTGCGTTTGGCGCGCTGCAACTGACGCCGCTGCGCATTTCCCCCGGCCTGCCGGAAGTGGCGGACCATGGCAAGGCGATGGGACCGCTGCGGGCGGAGGCGGCCAAACTCAGCGAGGCCTTTGTGGCGGCACCGGCGGACTCACCGGAGCGCGCGGAGCTGCTGACCAAGCTGAAGGAAAACCGCGCGGCGCAGGAGCCGCATGACAAGGCGATCAAACAAGTGGGCAGCAAGATTCAACTGGCCCAGGAGTTTGGCGGCCTGACCGGGCGGATCCTGCTGGCCGTCCTGTTGGTGGTGGCCATCACCCGCCGCAGCCTGCTGCGCCTGTTTGTTCTGCCGGGCCTGATCGTGGCTCCGCTCACGTACTTCTACTTGTTCCACCAGGGGGCCACGGCGTTTTCATTTGGCATGGCGTTGTGCGGCCTGCTGGTGGTGGCGCAGTTCAGCTACTTTGGCGAGTTTTTGCCGAAGGTGTTCCCGATCCATTTGCGCGGCACGGGCGGCAGTTTCGCCACCAACGTCGGCGGGCGCATGATCGGCACGTCGATGGCCTTCGTCACCAGCACGATGGTGGCGCCGATGATTTCGGGAGACCCCGCCCGGGTGCTGCCGATGCACATCGCCAAGGCGGCGGGCATCGTGGCGGTGACGATGTTTGGCATCGCCTTCCTGCTGTCCTTCTTCCTGCCGGAGCCGAAAGAAGAAGCCGCGAAGGAATAACTCAGCGCCAGGTCACCAGATCATCCCGCGTGCCGCGCTCGCCGTCGGGGCCGTTGGAGAAGATGGCGGCGCGGGTGCGCAGGACTTCGGGGGCGTCGTTGGCGATGCGCGCGTCCTCGTTGAACTGGTCGGGGTTGGGCCGGATGCGCTCGTCGCCGTTGGCATCCAGCAGCAGGTGGTAGGGCTGGCCCCAGGGATCGTGCAGGGAGACCTGCGCGCCACCGGCATCGATCAAACCGCCGCGCCCACTGTTGGCCAGCGAAGAGGAGAAGAAGGTTTTGCCCAGGGGGTTGAGCTGGTCGTCCTCACCCATCAGCGTGGCGATGACACCACTCGCAGAATCGGTGGACAGGGCGGCGTCCGCGTCACCGGTGGCGACGGGGAGCCGGTTGTACTCGGTGAGGTAGTGGGCGATGCCGGAGCGCAGGTTTTCCATGGTGGCGCGCGCTTGGGTTTTGCGCGCTTGCTGGATGACCGAAGAGGAGACGGCAAAGGTGAGTCCGGCGAGGATGGCGATGATCGTGACGGTGATCAGCAGCTCGACGAGGGTGAAGGCGCGGCGGCGCGCGGGGGATGAGGAGGTGTGCATGATGGAACTCCGGTGAAGGGTGGATCTGGATCAATCGCCCCACTCGGGCCGCTGGCGATGCGCGCAGTTTACCGAACTCGGCCCGCCGCCGTCAATGCCAACAAAAACGCCGGGCGTGGTGCCCGGCGTTTTGGAGGTGGAAGCTTGGGAAGAAGTTTGGATCAGCGCCAGGAGACGATGTCGTCTTTGGTGTATTGCTGGCCATCGGGACCCATGGAGTACACCGCCACCCGAGTGCGCAGGGTGGGAGGCGCGCCGGTGGAGACGGTGGTGTCCTGATTGGACGTGTCAGGATTGGGGGTGATCTTGTTGTCGTTGTCACCGTCCATGATGATCCAGTAGGGGTTGCCCCAGTTGTCCGTCAGCGTCACGCCCGTGCCGCCATTGTCCACCAACCCGCCACGACCGTTCTTGGCCATGTTGGAGTTGAAGAAAATGATGGTGCGTGGATTGAGCGTGGTGTTTTCCGCCAGCAGGGTGCTCAACACATCCCCGGTGGAGTCCGTTTTGATCGGCAAATCGGAGGTGGCGGTGCGGGAAGGCAGGCGATTGTATTCGGTGATGTAGCCGTTGATGCCGACCTGCAAGTCTTTGACCACGGCCTGAGTGCGCACCTTGTAGGCTTTTTGAATCACCGAGTTGGTGACGGGGATGGCGAGGCTAGCGAGGATGGCGATGATGCCGATGACGACGAGCAGCTCGATGAGGGTGAAGGCTCGCGTGGAGCTGCGATGGCGAGCGGAATGCGGATGAAGTTTCATGGTGGAGGGGATGCGTGGTGTGGGGTTTGTGAAGAGCCAACCGAGTGCGGAACCGCAGAAACAAAGGACCGCTGGCGAGTTGATCTATTTTGCAGAGTAACCGAGAAGAAAGGTTTTCGTCAACATCGGTCGATGCATGGTGTCTGAGAAACGTGATTCCATGCTCAGCCATTCTTCGTGTCCGCTTGATGAAATATCGAACAGAACTCTTTGCGTCATGCGCGACGTGTTGCATGATGGTTCGCAAGTAAGTGCATCACTTTGCACTTGCGGTTTCTCCCACAGGTTTATAAATCTGTGCTTCAGTTTCAACTGAGCAAACAAATACTCCATCACTTCACAACCCGGTTCAATGAAATGACCGGACTCCCTTATGGCAAAAAAATCCAGCAAAGGCGGTGCCCCTTCCACCAAGTACGTTTATAGCTTCGGTGCGGGCAAAGCAGACGGCAACGGCTCCATGAAAGCCCTCCTCGGAGGCAAAGGCGCAAACCTCGCAGAGATGAGCCGCATCGGGCTCCCGGTTCCTCCCGGCTTCACCATCACCACGGAGGTCTGCACGTATTACTACGCTCACGGCCGCACCTATCCGTCCACGCTTCAATCGCAGATGGAGCAGGGTGTCGCGAAGATGGAGCGCATCATGAACTGCAAGTTTGGCGACGCCAAAGGCATGCCGCTGCTCGTCGCCGTGCGCTCCGGTGCGCGCGATTCGATGCCGGGCATGATGGACACCATTTTGAACCTGGGCCTCAACGACGCCACCGTAGCCTCGCTCACCGCCGCCACCGGCAACGAGCGTTTCGCCTGGGACTGCTACCGCCGCTTCATCCAGATGTACGGTGACGTGGTGCTCGGCGTGCAGAAGCGCGAGGGTGAGGACCACGAGCCCTTCGAAGTCGTCATCGAAAGCTACAAGCACGAGAAGTATCACAAGGACATCCTCGACAGCGACCTCTCCGCCGAAGACCAAAAGGAACTGGTGAAGCGCTTCAAGGCGCTGGTCAAAGACCGCACCGGCCACAGCTTCCCCGAAGATCCCTGGGACCAACTGCGCGGCGCAGCCGGCGCAGTGTTCGGCTCCTGGATGAATGACCGGGCCATCGTTTACCGCCGCAAGTACAACATTCCCTCCGAGTGGGGCACCGCCGTCAACGTGCAAGCCATGGTTTATGGCAACACTGGCAGCGACTCCGGATCCGGCGTGGCCTTCACCCGCAACCCCGCCAACGGCAACAACGAGTTCTACGGTGAGTTCCTCATCAACGCCCAGGGCGAGGACGTCGTCGCCGGCGTGCGCACGCCCGAGCCGGTGGCGCAGTTGCAAAAAGAGATGCCCGGTCCGTTTGCCGAGCTGATGAAAGTCCGCTCCATCCTGGAGAAGCACTTCAAGGACGTGCAGGACGTCGAGTTCACCATCCAGCAGGGCAAGCTGTTCATGCTTCAGACCCGCAACGGCAAGCGCACCGCCGCCGCCGCGCTGAAGTTCTCCATGGACATGGTGAAGGAGAAGCTGATCAACTGGCAGACCGCCGTGCTGCGCAATCCGGCCGACCAGCTCGAGCAGTTGCTCGCCCCCGACTTCGATGTCAGCGAGTTGAAGAAAGCCAAGGTGCTGGCCACCGGCCTGCCCGCGGGTCCCGGTGCCGCCTCCGGCATCATCTACCTCAATGCCGACCGCGCCGCCGCCGCCGCTGAAAAGGGTGAAAACGTGCTGCTGGTCCGCAACGAGACCTCCCCGGAAGACCTGCGCGGCATGATCGCCGCCGTCGGCATCCTCACCGCCAAAGGCGGCGTGTCCTCCCACGCGGCACTCGTCGCGCGGCAGATGGGCAAGGTCTGCATCTGCGGCGCCAGCGCCGTGGAGATCGACTACGACAAGAAGACCGCCACCATCTCCGGCCAAGTCTTCAAAGAAGGCAAAGATTACCTCAGCATCGACGGCACCGCCGGCACGATCTACGGCGGCCAAATCAAAACCGGCCCCTCCAGCATCGTCACCGGCATGCTGCATGGCGACAAAGCCGCCCAGGGCACCGAGAAGTTCCAGCACTTCCAGCAGTTGATGAAGTGGTGTGAAAAGGCCACCCGCATGGATGTCCGCACCAACGCCGACAACCCGGAGCAGACCTCCAACGCCATCGCCTTCGGTGCCAAAGGCATCGGCCTCACCCGCACCGAGCACATGTTCTTCGAAGGGGATCGCATCGACGCCATGCGCGAGATGATCCTGGCGACGAACGTGGACGACCGCAAGGCCGCGCTGGCCAAGCTGCTGCCTTATCAGCGCGAGGACTTCACCGGCATCTTTGAGACCCTCAAAGGCATGCCCGCCACCATCCGCCTGCTGGACCCGCCGCTGCACGAATTCGTGCCGCATGACGACAAGGCCCAGGCCGATCTCGCCAAAAAAATGGGCGTGAGCAAAGAGCATGTGAAGCACCGCGTGGAGCAGCTCCATGAGTTCAACCCCATGCTCGGCCACCGCGGCTGCCGCCTCGGCATCGCCTATCCCGAGATCACCGAGATGCAGGCCCGCGCCATCTTCGAAGCCGCCGCCGCCGTGGCGAAGAAGAAGATCAAGGTCAAGCCTGAGGTGATGATCCCGCTGGTCGGCTACAAGAAGGAGCTGGACCTGCAGACCGAGATCGTGCACCGCGTCGCCAAAGAGGTGATGGCGGAGCAAAAGGTGAAGTTTGCCTACCTGGTCGGCACCATGATCGAAGTTCCGCGCGGCGCACTGACCGCGGATGAGATCGCGCAGACCGCGCAGTTCTTCAGCTTCGGCACCAATGATTTGACCCAGACCACGCTCGGCGTCAGCCGGGATGACATGGGTTCCTTCCTCATGCCCTACACCGAGCATGAGATCTACAAGAAGAATCCCTTCGCGACCCTCGACCAAACCGGCGTGGGTCAGCTCGTCACCATGGCCATTGGAAAAGGCCGTTCCGTGAATCCCGACATCAAGCTCGGGATCTGCGGGGAGCATGGTGGCGATCCTGACAGCGTGAAGTTCTGCCACAAGGTGGGGCTTTCCTATGTCAGTTGCAGTCCCTTCCGCGTCCCCGTCGCCCGCCTGGCCGCAGCGCAGGCAGCGATTGAGGAGGAGCAGCAAGCCGCCGCCGGCGGCTCAGCCAAGAGTGTCCGTGGTGCCAAGTCCGCCTCCAAGCGGGCTGGCTCTGCGGCGAAACCCAACAACGCAACCAACAAAACAAGGACAAACACCATGGCTAAAAAAGCTGCAAAGAAAGCAGTCAAGAAGGCCGCGCCCAAGAAAGCTGCTAAAAAAGCAGTGAAGAAGGCCGCCGCCAAGAAAGCTGCTCCGAAGAAGAAAGCCGCCAAAAAGGCCGCT
>JAGRPD010000184.1 GCA_020439875.1 Verrucomicrobiales bacterium | reverse complement strand
AGGGACACGAATTCACACGAATGTCTGCCCGTTTTGAAGGGGATAAAGTCGCTCGTTGCTCGCGCTTTAGTGTGTCGGGAAGTGCGTCGCAGCACCTTGAAGTAGCATGGCTCTCCCGAGCCGTGCCACGCCGCAGCTCCCAGGTCCCTTCAACCCGGCGCAACCGCTCAAGCCCCCTCCAGCCGAGCAGAAAACGTCCGTTTTCCCGTACAGGGGGGAAGCGTAGAGGAAAATGTCAATTTTCCCAGGGTGGGAGAAGGGCAAGCCATTGATCCAGAAGTTTCAGTCAGAGAAACAACACGCCACTCCACCCCACCGTGGCACCGCGTTTCCAACCGGCGACCCGTGCACTGCGGTTTGCAACCACCCGGGCTCTCTCCGCCCCCCCTCCACTTCCAAACCTCTGCTCCGTCAACCCATCTCCCACGCCATCAAGTCTCGAGAAAAGTGACCTCACACCAAGAAACTTCATCCCATGGGAGCCAAGGCGGCACCACAGGGCTTCCTCAACCCAGCCGACGCCTCAACCATCAGCCTACGCAGCTCGGTTCGGTAAGAATCGATCTGGAGCCAAAGGCTGTGGCGGAGCGGATCCTCGATCTTCATGTTTTGAAAGGCGCGCAACATGGGTGACATGGCGTTCCGTCCTCCGAAAGCGCTAGACTTCCTGGCCAGCCCACGATCCGCAACAGGGCGCTCCGCCATTTGCCAAAACCATTCGACACGGGTCCTACAGATCGTCCAGAGGGCTTCTCACCGCTCCCTGCATGGCCTTCACCCCAAGCGTGCAAATCTGCGTCGTCTCCACGCTTTTGTGCCCCAGTCGCTCCAGCAACGCAATGATCCGATCCTAATCCCCCCTATCCGCCCCGCACCGTTAGCACCCCGCTACCCAGATCCAAAAGGACAAACGGCCGATACCACCTCGCATCCGCAGTGTAGCGGGAGTCAAGTTTCGCACGAATGGCGTCACGAAGTTGCGCCTCCAGTTTCGGCTTTGGTCCGTCCAGATCCTTTGGCTTTGCCTGCAGGGTCATATCAAATCTTGAGAAATATGGACATGCAGAAATGTTCCGTTATCGAAGGCATTATGGGTCTTTTTGCAACATATTCTCATAGACAGCCGATTTTGGGGTTCCTTTTCGAGCGGATTTGACTCCCATCTTGCCAAAACCTTCACCACCGTGACATATAGGACAATACTTCTGTGCCTGTGCGCAGAATAAGAAACTGTTTGCCCCAGCAACAGAGTCCAACGCTTATGATCGACACTGGTAGATTTTTCTGGTCACGAGTGATCACACTCGTGGTGATTGCCCTCCTGACATTCGAGGCGTCTTCTGTGTTGGCGTTTGATCCAGCAGGACCGCCGCCCCAAAAGACTATGGAGTGGACTTGTAGATTTCTGGGTTCGGGCCGGATGTCGTCAGCGAGCTTTCAGGATGCCACGATCTGGGAAGCAGCCGAGTTTCTGAGCACTTACATTCCGCCGAGCTACAACGTGACCTACAGCGTTGACGATACCCTTGACGATACGACGCGTCACATCTCCTTGGATTTAAAGGATCCGACCTTCTTTGAAGTTGTCGCCGAAATTGCCCGCCAGTCGGAGACGGATGTTCTTATCAGCACTGGACAGGTCACGTTCAAGAAGCGCAGCGCCGCCAAAGCCACAAAATCAAAATGAACCAAGGACGAACGAGGGCGAATCGGGTGGAGGTGGTAGGATTGCGCCTACCACCCCTCCCACACCACCCGGCATGCGGCTCCGCACCGGGCGGTTCCAATCAGATCACTGAGCTTTGACTCTCGTCGCGGTTCCGTGATGCAGCTTGATCCAGATAGTTGCCTCCTTCGTCGGCTCTGCGGTTAGGCTTCGCCCGATTGATGCCGCTATCGCGGCAGGGCAGTCTCAGTTCGGGGACTCCTTGTTCCTTTAGCCATTGGTTGCTCAGGGCCTGTTGCACGATCCAGCCGAGCGGCGGCGGCAGCCGCGAGACAACCGGAGCGAAGCGGAGATAGCTGGCGATGACTCATCCAGACATAAAGCCAGCAAACTGCGACGAAGGAGCAGCCCTGGAGCGCAGCGGAAGGGTGAAGGAGCCGGAGGAGGCGACGGAATCAATTACGGCTCATGCGCCAGAGCCGAACGCAGTGAGACAGCCAGCCGACAGGCTGCCCCGCAGGGGCGGAGCGGATGCTACGGCAACCCCTTCCGGCTTCGGGTTGCCATGTGGACCTCGCTGGGGTCCGCCCCCAACTTGATGAGGTTTCGCCTGCGGGCGCGCGGCCTTTTCCATTGTTTCCAATGATAGAGCCTCACACGTCGCCTGATCCACTCGTCGAGCTCCAGCACTTCGCGGTAGGTCCGGCTGATGCCAAAGTAGTTCATCCACCCCGTGGCGTAGCGGCGCAGTTCATCGATGACGTTCTGCACGGTGTGTCCGCGGTTGCGGCGGGTGATGTCTTTGATTCTCTGCTTGAGCCTGGCGTATGCTTTTGCTGTCCATTTGATCGATCCACGACTGCTGATGCAGAAGCCGAGGAAGGAACTCTCGATCAGTGGCCCACTTTTGCTCTTGGTGCCGTTGACGACGAGCTTGAGCTTGCGTTCGATGAACCGGGTGACGCTCTCCATCACTCGTTGTGCCTTCATTTTCCCGTCCACGAGGATGATAAAGTCGTCGGCGTAGCGGGCATGAACATGGCCGCGTCGTTCGATTTCTTTATCCAGTGGATCAAGGCTGATGTTGGCTAACAGCGGAGACAAAGGACCGCCCTGCGGCACGCCGAGAGGGGTTGCCTCGCGGGTGCCATCGGGCAGCACGACGCCTGCTCTCAAGTAGCGGCCAATCAGACGCAGCAGTTTGACTTCGTTCCTCAGTCTTTGCGATTTGGCTTCGCTTTTGCTATGCCGCTGTCGCGGCGAGGCATTCCCGCTGCCGTTCTTGAGCCGTAGTTGGTTGAGCAGGCGGTCGTGGTTCACGGTGTCGAAGAACGACCTCAAGTCGCAGTCGATCGCGTGGCGGAGCTTCTGCTTCCAGGCGTCTTGCACTCGGCGCACTGCTTGATGAGCACTGCGGCCTTCGCGGAGCCGACCGAAGGGAGACAGCCCGCCACTTTATTCCCAACAAAATGCGGGCAACCCGTAACTATGGTCGCTGAACTCGCCATTATAGCGCGGGGTGAGCACTTGGGCGATGGCTTGCTGGATCACTCGATCCAGCACCGTCGGAACCCCGAGAGGTCGTTGCGACCCGTCGGGTTTGGGAATGTAAACCCGGCGCACCGGCGCGGGGTGATACGTCCCGTCTCTGAGCTGGGTGCGTGTCCGCTCCCAGTGCTGGCGGGTAAACGCAGGGAACTCTGCGATGGTCATCCCATCCATCCCCGGCGCTCCGCCATTGCGCCTGACTCGCTGCCAGGCGCTCTGCATGTTCGTGGGGTCGAGCACCTGCTCCATCCACGTCTCTGTATCATCTTGAACCTCGCTATTGTTGCCTCGCTTCGCTTGCCCTTCGGGCAGCATACGGCTGGCTGTCTCCGCTTCGCTCCGGCTGTATCAGGTTCTTGTTCATCGGCTCGCAGGTCTTGCGTAGTGCTGATGTCGCTCCACCCCTGCGGGGCAGCCTGTCGGCTGGCTGTCTCCCTTCGGTCGGCTCTTTCAGCAGGAGGGTCGCCCCTCCGGCCTTGACTTCGGCTGGTAGTTTCATGAGTATGTTTTCGTCATGTGTGGTTTATCTACAGGGGACTTTAACCCCATCAGGACTGTGCCCATGCTGGGCACACACAAAACGGTCAACGGGAGCCGCCGTTGACGCGGGTTTTGAAATCATAGTTTTTTGGCGGCGGCCCCGTTACCGCAGCCGTTAGGCGTCACCACATGAGCAGCACCCGCCCAGAATGGTATCAGTTTCGAGACGTGCTTGAGCGCGCGGACTTCTCCGCTGCGTCGGCACTCCTTGAGGGAGACTCTAGCTTGCTACATAAAGAGAACGGCATTGGGGAGAGCGTTCTACACTTCTTGGCCGTTGAGAACAATCAACCGGCTATAGAGTGGTTGCATACGCGAGGAGCGGATTTGAACGCGACTAACAAGTTTGGGACGCCATTGCTTTTTGAGATGGCTCAGCTTGGCTACCGCGATCTCTTATTGTGGCTCGTTGAGCATGGGGCAGACCCGAAAAGGAAAGATGCGCAGGGACAGCGAATCGATGAGTATTTGGCCGAGTTCGACAAGCCGGAGATGATTGAGTTCATCAAGCAACACATCACGCCATGACGCCTAACAATAAGGGGCGTCTTGCTGCGCAGCGGAACCAGCGAAGAGAGCCCTGGTTGAACACGCCCGGCGGATGGGCCGGGATGTGATGCAAGTTGTGTTTTTGAGGCGGGCCTCCGCTCAGTGAGGTGAGCGGGTTTTTGCCAGTGGATTGGGTCGATCTTGGCCCATCGATCCGGTGTGGGCAGCGTGATGAAGCCGCTTTGGCGAGCCTTCGAACGCTGGCGGCAGGTCAAAGGGAGGCTCGTTGCTGCGCGGAGGCGTGGGCTCTTGGCGGGTGGTTGTAGAGGAAAACGTGAGTTTTCCTTGGGGGTGGGGAGTTGATGGGGTGTTCCGGTGAGGCAGGCACATTTCGCGACCCTCGCGGTGAAAGCCGTCAAACCTACGGAATGGCGTTGGTGGTAAGGCTGT
>JAGRPD010000183.1 GCA_020439875.1 Verrucomicrobiales bacterium | reverse complement strand
CTGCGACGCACTTCCCGACACGCTGAAGCGTGAACAACAGGTGACCTTGTCCTCTACCACAATTGGGAATCCGAGTTCAGCCATCGATCCTTCAAAACGGGCGGACATTCGTGGTTCCTAAATCGCTCGTGCCCTTCGCGCCATCGTCCACGGCCGTTGCCTATGCGCGAAGCCTGATCCCAAAGACGGACGGCGTTGCCGACCCGATAGGGTTGTCGGAGCCCTCCCCGATTCTTTCCCTCGTGCCGGGTGGATTGGATTGCCGCACAAGTTTCGTCATGCGGGCCGCGTTGAATGGCGATGCTGCGTTTTGTTTCGTCTTTGCTTGTTTTGCTGTGCGCTGGCCCACTTCATTCTGCCGAGTGGGATCGTTATCGGGGTCCGAACGGTTCGGGGGTGGAGACGGCTTGGAGGTTTCCGACCCAGTGGGAGGCGGCGGACATCGCGTGGAAGACGAATCTTCCGGGGGAAGGCCATGGGTCTCCGGTGATCTGGGGTGGGCGGGTGTTTCTTTTGGCGGCAGATCCGAAAACCAGTGAGCGGATGCCGCTGTGCGTGGATTTGGAGTCGGGCAAGATTCTTTGGCAAGGGCATGAGGCGACGGGGAAGTTTAAGGGTCACCGCTTCAATGGTCCCGCCACTTCGACGCCGGCCGTCGCTGACGATGCGGTGTATTTTGCCTGGGGCACGGCCGAGCAATTGACGCTGGCGGCATACGATCATGACGGTCAGTCGCTTTGGAAACAGGACCTGGGCCCGGTGGTGGGAGGCCATGGGTTTGGCGCGTCGCCGATGGTGTTGGGTGATTTGCTGGTGCTGAACAACGATCAGGAAAAGCAGAACGGCTTTCTCATCGCGCTCAACCGGCACACGGGGGAGACGGTTTGGAAGGTTGCGCGCAAGAGCCAGCGCATCAGTTACTCGGTGCCGGTGGTTTATCCGCATCCGGCGACGGGCGAGCCGCTGCTGGTCTTCACCAACTGGACCCACGGCTTCACGGTGATCAATCCGAAGGACGGCGCTGTGGTGGCGGAGTTGTCCGTGTTTTCCCAAGAGCAAAACGAGCGCGCCATCAGCTCCCCCATCGTGTGGAGGGATCTGGTCATCGGCACCTGCGGGTTCACCAACAATCCCAAGCACTGTGTGGCGGTGCGGTTGAAGGCGGACAACACGCTGGAGGAGGTGTGGCGCATCGAGCGCTCCGTGCCGCACATTCCCTCGGTCATCGCGGTGGGGGATCACGTTTTTTTGTGGGACGACAGCGGCATCGTCACCTGCGTGGATCCGGCGACGGGCAAAGACTTGTGGCGTGAGCGGGTCGAGACCGACGGGCAGGTGTTTGGCTCGCCGGTGAGCGATGGCAGCTCGCTGTTTCTCGCGGATCAAAGCGGCACGGTTCATGTGATCCGCGCCGACGGCACCTTCGGGGTGCTGGCCCGCAATCCGCTGGATGAGACCTGCCGGACGACACCCGCCATGGGCGGCGGCAAACTGCTGGTGCGCACCCTGTCCCATCTGACGGCGGTGCGGGCGAGGTAGTTCGTCAGGTCGGGTTCGCGGTCGTGGCTGCGGATGGGGTCTCGAGCGGAGGCCCGGAGAAAGCCTGCGCGTTTTGCGAGTTGGATTCCCTCAACACACGATCTCCGCTTCCAGCGAGACATCGTCCACATTCAGGTGACCCCAGCCGGAGGTTTGGTGATCGGTGAGGCGCAGCT
>JAGRPD010000002.1 GCA_020439875.1 Verrucomicrobiales bacterium | reverse complement strand
AAGATCGCCGCCGACATCACAAACTTCCGCCCCAACCGGTCCGTCAGCCATCCGCCCATCAATCCGAACACACCGCCGCAGAGCGCGGACAGCCACAGCAAGTTCCCCGTCCACTTCGTCACGCTGGGGTGGCTCAGCGGCACATTGAGCAGCTCCGCGATCGCCGGTGGCGCGGCCAGCGGCGTCATCAGCAGCTCATAGGTGTCAAACAGGAAGCCAATGCTGGCGATGATGATGATGAGCCATTGGGTGGTGGAGAACTTGGGAGCGGACATGGGGAATCAATCGGGCGGGTTCAGGGGGCGTTGGGTCGGGGTGAGGTTGGCTGGGACGGCGGGATCTTCAAGCCAACTTTGCCTTCAGCATCTCCAGCACCTTCGGCACTTCGGTGAAGGGATCGTCGTCACGCTCATACTCCAGCGTGAACCAACCCTGATAGTTGGCCTGGCGCAGTATGTCCAAAACGCGGTCCACATCGCTCGCTTCCGTCGTCCCATCGGGTTTTTTGATGTCGAGCTTCAACTGCACATTCACCGCGTAGGGCGCGATCTTTTCCAAGTCGCCATACGGGTCCTCGGTGCGGAAGTTGCCACTGTCAAAATTGATGCCCGCCCACTCGCTCTGCGCGCCATTCACCAGGGTCAGTAGATTCTCCGGTCGCTCGACGATGCCGCCGTGGTTTTCCAATCCCAGGAACACGCCCTTCGTCGCGGCGTAGTCGAGGCATTCCTGATAGGCGGACGCGCAGTTTTTCAGCGCCTCCTCCTCGCTCATGCCCTTCGGCAGCTTGCCGGCAAAGACGCGGATGTGCGGCGCGCCCATCACCGCGGAGAGGTCGGTCCACCTTTTCACATAGGCGATCTGTTCGTCACGCTGCGGGCCGGGGCCGTCGGTCCAGGTGTTGCCCACGGCGGTGCCGCACAGTTGCACACCGCGCAGGTAGGCGCGGCGGCGCAGCTCCAGGCAGAAGGCGTCGTCCACATCCGGCGGGAAAAAGTAGCTGGTCACCTCCGCGCCCGGCACCCCCTGGTCGGCGCACCAGTCCACGAAATCGAGGATCGACCACGGCTCGCGTCCCTCCGGCACCGTTTGCTCCTTGTCCTTCATCCACTGGAAGTGCTTGCGGAAGGAGTAGGCGGCGACGCCGAGCTGCATGCGGCTTTTTCCCGGCCGCTGGATCGGGCCGATGGCTTGCAGGGAGGTGGTGACACCGAGGGCACCGAGACTGGTGCTGAGGAAATGGCGGCGGGTGAACATGGTGCACGAAAACGTCGATCCACGCATTCGGCTTGCGGCAAAGATGATCGCGGATCTCGCTGCGCGTTCCTCCTCAGCCTTCGACGAGGCCGCCTTTGATGGGGTCCAGCGGTTTGGCGGCACGCAGCGCTGGCAGATCCACCAGCAGGTTGGAGCTGCGCATCAGCGTCTCTCCCACCAGCAGGGCGTCGGCTCCGCAAGCGGCCAATCGCGCGGCGTCTTCGGGTGACTTGATGCCGCTCTCCGCCACCAAAATGAGGTCCTCGGGCACTTCCTCGCTGAGTGCTTCCGTGGTGCCGAGATCGACGGTGAAGCTCTTCAAATTGCGGTTGTTGACGCCGATGATGCGGGCCTCGGTATCGAGCGCGCGTTCGAGTTCGGCCAGATTGTGCACCTCCACCAGGACTTCGAGCTGGTAGGTGTGCGCTTTTTCCAGGAGCCGCACCAGGGTGGGCTGATCCAGCGCCGCCACGATGAGCAGGATGGCATCGGCACCGGCCACGACGGCTTCGTAAATCTGCACTTCATGGATGATGAAGTCCTTCCGCAGGACCGGGATCTGAACTTCCTGCCGAATGGTGGTGAGGTAGTCGAGCCGACCTTGGAAGTATTTCTCATCGGTCAAAACGGAGAGCGCACTGGCTCCCGCCTTTTCATAGGTCCGGGCGATGGTCAGGTAATCGAAGTCCGTCGAGATGGTGCCAGCGGAGGGGGAGGCGCGTTTGATTTCAGCGATCATGCCCAGGCGGCTCGGATCAGCCATGAGGGCTTGGCCAAAGGGGCGGAAGTCATCCCGCATGGCGGCGGCAGCTTGCAGCTTGTCTTGCAGCGGCAGCAGGCGCTCCACTTCGGAGTGTTTGTGAGCGATGATCTCGTCGAGCTTGTTCATGTCAGGGGCAGGCCTGCAGCAGAGACCGGCTTGGGCCGGGGTTCAACTCAAAGCATGCGTTCCAGCGGAACTGGAGGGGGTCTTTGAAGCGGTGAGGAAACCCCAGTGGTTTTGGAATTGTTTTGGGAGAGGATTCCGTAGTAAAAGCCGCGAAGATGAAAATTCGGATTTACCTTTTCGCCGTCGCTTTGGTTGGGGGATGGAGCAGTCTCGGAGCAGCGGAGCCGGTGCCTGAGAAGGCCGCCCGCTATCTTCAACTGCTGACCAAGCGGCCTCAACCCGGTTCCGTGTTTGAACGTTTTGTCACGGAGTGGCTGGCGGAGGGCAGCCTGGAGGGGCTGCGTGCTTACCTGGAAGAGCGCGCAGCAGCGGCTTCGGCGACGACGGCAGATCGCCTGCTGCTGGGTTTCTACTACGCGCGGCAGAATGAAAGTGAGAAGTCTTTGGAGACCTTTCGGACGGCCTTGGAGGCGGACCCCGAAAATGAAGCGGTATGGCTGCTGCGAGCCAAAGCGGAAGCTCGAATGCTGGATTTTGATGCTGCATTAAAAAGCCTGGAAAAGGTGTCTTCAGAGGGGACGGCCGAGGCGGCCCGAGAGGCGGCGCTGCTGCGAGCGCGACTGCTGGCGCGCAGTGGGGAGTCGGTGCGGGCGCTGGAGGTGATCGGCCAATTGGCGGAGCGCTTTCAGGAGGATGAGGCGTTGCAAGATGGCTTGTTGGAACTGCAAATTTCCGAAGGCTTGCTGGCGGAGGGCATTGGCTTTGCCGAGTCCATGCTGAAAAGGACGACGGATCCCTATCGACGGATCCAACGGCGTTTGCGTTTGGGGGATCTGTATCAGCGGGCGGATCGAAGCAGCGACGCCGTGGCTGCCTACGATCAGTGTCTGGATGATGCCGCGCAGGATTCGTGGGTGGAGACGGAGGTGCTGGCGCAGATGGACCGGATCTTTCGCCGCAAAGACGACGTTGCGGGACTGGCGGAGCATTTGAAAAAACTGGCGCAGGAAAACCCCGCGCGGGCCGCCGTGGGGCAGGCGAGGGCGACGGTGTTGGTGGAGCTGGGGCAGGGGGATGAGGCCGTCGAGGCCTATCAGGGATTGCTGGAGAAGCAGCCGGGAAACGCGGTACTGCTCGACGGGTATGTGGACTTGTTGGTGCGGTTGGACCGAGCCAAAGACGCGGTGGAGGTACTGAGGCCGCTGGCCGATGAGCGCGCGGGGGATCGAGAGGCGCAGTTTCGTTTGATCGCGCTGCTGCCGCAGGCGGGGCAGCCGGGCGAGGCGACGAAGCGGATGGAGGAAATGCTGGCGAAGGAGGAAGCGTCGGAACTCGATTTCTTGCGGGTGGCTCGGCTGTACGAAGCGATGGAGGATCCCAAAGAAGCCCGCCGAACCTATCAACGCGCGGCGGAGAAATTTGCCGACAGTGAGTCGGCACAGGATGCGCTGGCGTCCTTTTTGCATTCCAACAACGAGCGGACGGCAGCGCTGCGGATCTGGCGGGAGAGGGCTGCGAAAGCGGATGCGGATGGCGTGTTGCGGGTGGCCCGGGCTCTGGCGGCGCGTGGGGAGCATGAAGCTGCTCTGGAGGTGATGGAGGCATGCAAGGCCCCACCTGCGGACGATACGGCGTGGCTGACGCTGAAGACGACCAGTGCGATCGGTGCCAAACGAACGAAGCTGGCGGCAGACTTGGTGAGAGAGGTGTTGAGGCGGGCGGATCGCGCGGATGCGTTGGACGCGGCATTGCGACTGGCACGGCAGGTTTTTCATCCTGAAGAGGACGTGACCCGCACGCTGATGGAGGAACTGCGCAGCATGCCGGAGATCTCCGCGCCGGAGCGTTGCCTGCTGGCGGATGTGCTGGAGGGTCAGGGTGATCTCAAAGGGGCCGACGCCGCCTTGCAGGGGGCTCAGGGTGAGGGACAGGCTCTGGTGGCGCGATTTCACGCGCGCCTTTTGGAGCGCAGGTATCACTTTGAAGCAGCGGTGGAAAAGGCGCGGGAAGCGATCGCTGCGGGGGACAATCGAAATGCGGATGATCTGGCGTTTTTGGTGCAGTTGCTCTCACGGATCGGCGACAACGCGGAAGCGCTGAAAACCGTCGCGCAATGGAAGGCGGCCGCACCGGCGAGCAACCGGCCCTGGCTGGAGGAGGCTCGTTTGCTGCGGCTGGATGATCGGCCCGAAGCGGCGGTGGAGGTGCTGCGTCAGGCGATGCGGCGCTTTGAGGGAGAGACGGCAGTCGCAGATGCGCTGGCGGGTGCATACGGAGCTGCGGAAAAATGGGCGGATGCGCAGCGAATTGAGACGCAGCTGTTCGAAGATGCGGAGGAGCTGGCGGCGAAGCTGGGGCGCGTGAGAAAAATGGCAGCGGCTGCGCAGCAACGCGGAGCCCTGTCCGCTCTGGTGGAGGACATGGAGCTGCGCCACCAGGAAAACCCCAACTCGGTGGTGCCGCTGCTGGCGCTGGCGGAGGTGCATCGCTACACCAACAACTACGAGAAGCGTCGGCAGGCGATGATGGAAGCGGCGCGGCTGAGGCCGAAGGATGCGAAATTGCTGCAGCAGATCGCGGAAATCGAAGTCGGTGAAGGAGACTGGCGGGCAGCGGTGATGACCCTGGAGCAGGCGATGAAACTGACGCAGGATCCCGCGCCGTTGCAGCAGCAGGTGGCGGGCTTGCACCTGAGGTTTGGTGAGCCGGAGACGGGTCTGCGGATGATGGTGAAGCTGGCTGGTGGGGCGGAGATGAAGGCACGCGAGGCTGAGCAGATGGCGGTGACCATGATGGAGGCGGGATACTGGGCGGAGGCACAGGACATGCTGCGGCTGGTTTTGACTCGGCAGGCAGAGGACTTCCGGCTGCGGACATTGCTTGGCCTGACTCTGATGGAGGCGGGCGATTTTAGCCAGGCGGCGACGGAGTTTGCGGCGCTGCTCGGCGCACGGGTGGAGCTGGCCGAACCGGTGGCCAATCCCCGCCCCAGCATTGCCGAAGAAATGGAAAAACGCAGCAGTGTCGGGGGAACATTGCCTCCCGCTTTGGTGGAGCTTTATCCGATCTCCATGGCGGTGTATCAGGCCTCCAGCAGCCAGAGGATCGGTCAGCGCAATGGCAATGGGTTCAACCCGGGCCAGAGTCAAACGGCATACTTGCCGGATACGGTGGCCGATGCCGCGCCCTTCGGTGTGGCCTACCTGCTCATTGCGGCTTCACGGGGAGACGAGGCGGTACGCCAGCAGGTGGAGGAGGAGCTGACGGCGGCGCAGGTGCGCCCCGAGGGGCTCTTGGAGAAGTTCGAAGTGGCACCGAATGGCGGCTTGATCCCGAGGAGCGATCGGTTTGATGAGTTTTACCAAGATCCGGTCTATGCGGCTGCGATGACGCAATCTCCCACCGGCAATCGCACCGGCACGGTGAATGAAGACCAGATGCGGCGTTTGGTGCAGCACTATCGGACCGAATATCCCGCGATGGCCGCTCAGGCCGCCTATGCTCTGCTGAAACAAGATGCCCAAGCCCATGCCGATCAAGTGGAGGTTCTCACCTCGGTGGTGGATTCCGCCAAAACCGATGAATGGTGGTGGGGTGCCTACCTCCTCGGGCTCTTGGGCAATGAGACGGCGGGGTCCGTTTCCTCTGAGGATCAGAAAAAGCTGCTGACCTGCTCGCGGGACTGGCTCGCGCGGCGGCGGGCCTTCAAAGACGCCAAAGTTCGCAACATCGCCAATTACTTGGATCAGTTGGAACTCGCGATGCTCGTCAAAGAGCGCGACTGGGCGAAGTTGGTCGCCAGGATGCAAGAAATGGCGGCGGGAGATCGCAACGACAACGAGGCCAGCCGCTACACGAGCTACTACTACGGTAGCCAGCGGATCGAGATCGAGCCACTGGACTTCCCGGGGCGTCACGCGCAGAAGCTGGTGCCCCCGACGATCCTGCAGATTTTGGCGGCCGTCACGTCGGGTCAAATGGGGGAATTTTCTCCAGCGGATCGCGAGGCCTTGGCGGTGGCGTTGGATGGCGGAGGGGATGATCGATTGCGGTTGGGCGGGCTGCTGCTGCTGGAGGATGAGGCGCGCTACAAACCGCGCCTGGAAAAGGCGGCTGAGGCTGCCGACGCCTCCTACGATGTGCTGGCGTTGGCTGCTGCCAAAGCCACTCAAGATGGCAAGACCGAGCAGGCTTTTTCCCTGCTCCTGCGGGCGCGGGATCGAGCCGACTCGATGGATGATCGGGGCGAGGCAGAGGGTGCCCTGGTGGCCGCTGCTCTGGCGCTGCGAGAGCAGGGGGTGGAGACCGTTTTGAAAAACCATGGCGAGGCGGTCCAAAGCGCTCTGCTGCAGCTGCGCCACGCGATTGCTGCCAGCGGCAATGTCTCGGGCATGAATGAACTCGCCGAGGCGATGGAGCACTTCGATCTCGGCACCGAGGCGGCCAGTCTGCGCAAGCTGCTGGCCAGTCAGCAGTCGGCCCAAAAACAAATGGCCGCGACGCAGGGCGACCGGGATCCCGATGACATGGAGAAGCTGCTCAAAGCGGGTGACAAAACCGCTGCGGTGGCGATGGCGGTGACGGAGTTGCGACGCTTGGCCGATGACATCCTCAATGGGCGAAACTCGGGCAGCCGTTATGAGATCTCCAACTGGGCGGAGACGCTGGAGGAACACCACTTGGTGAAAGACCTGCTGCAAGCGAGTGCGCCGGCGAATGCCGCGACCTCCTACCGCGTGTACGCGGAGCACGCGCTGATTTGCAGCTGGCTGAAGGACTGGGATGGAGCCAAAAAGGCGCTCGAGTACTGCCTGGAGCAGCGCTCACGCGACCCCGTGCTGCGCATGCGGATGGTGGGCGTGATCCTGGCCAATGGGGGTGATTTGAAAGAGGCTCTCGAGCAGTGGCAAAAGATCCCTGAGCGAGATCGGGATCAGGCCATGTCGGAATGGATCGAGGAGCTGGACCAATGGGAAGACGTCTCCGTGCGTTTGGCGCTGGGGCGGTTTTTCATCGCGACCTTGCAGCAGAGCGGGGATGAATCGCAGGGTCCCATGTCTCAATACCCCACGTACTGGCAATCGGCGGCTTTGAATTTGATGGTGGAGGACTGTTCCGAGGGCTCCACCTGGCGGCCCCATGTGCGCGTCCGTCCCGAGGTGTTGAAACGCTTGGCGAAATCCCGGGGCAAAAACTTTCTGCCCGAGGTGAAGGAGCGAGAAAAAGTGGCCGTGGAGCTGGCGGAGTTGATCGTGCAGCGGGGCGAGCTGGGCAGCGCAGGAAGTGCCTTTGACCTGCTGGCGACGTTGGGTTTGCGAGATGCGGATGAGAAGCGATTGAAGCAGTTGGACGAGATGGCGGAGGCCCTGCTACAACGAGGCCTGAAGTCGGATCAACGCTTCCGTGGGATGGGTTATCGAATGAGCAGTTGGAGCAGTTCCGACTCCGATTTTCTGGATCCTGTGACGCTGCCGTTCTACGTGATGCTGCGCCGCTGGAGCGCCGGAAAACCGCTGGCGGAGGACGACCCTTGGTTCCGCGATCTGGCCTCGCTCGAAGGTCCCGAGTCTGCCCAATGGTACCGGCAAAGTGCGGTGCTTTTCACGGCCCCCGAGGCCGATTGGATGACGGCGGCGCTGGAGGCTCAAAGCAAATTGCAATCTCGTGCCAATCGTTTCTCCAACCTACCGCCGCTGCCGCTGGAGGTGTGGCGCAGGCGAGGTTTGAAAATCTCGCCCGCTCCGATCGCCAAGCAGATCATCGAGGAGCAGTTGCGGCAGGGAAACTGGGTGGATGTGGGTCCGTTTGTCGCCCTGTTTGATTCGGTGCAGCAGCGTTGTGATCCGGCTGAGACTGAACGCTTCCTGCAGGACTGCGCCGCTGCGTTCATGGGGGTACCGTGGGAAAAGGCCGCCGACTTTGTCAGCAAACACGCCAATCCCGAACAAAATGGCAGTCAGGGCAGCCCAGTCTGGCGGGTCGATCGTTTTTGGACCTTCTGCGATGAACTGATGGATGAGATCAGCCGCATCCCACCGACTGTGCGCGTGCTCTTCGCGCTGGGCTACAACAACACGGGATATCGATTCTCCCGCTTGTTCGACTACGATGCCCTGCAGCCCGATCAAGTGGAGCCTCTCATCGCCGTCTTGCGGGATCTGCAAATTTTGGCGGATTTGCCCGATTTGAAGTTTTGGTTCAGTCAGGGTAATTCGCGTGAGCCTTTGATCCGAATCCTTGCGTCGGCCTTCGAAATCACAGAGGAAAACAAGGGGTCGGCTTCCAAGCAATGGCGTAAGGTCTTGGAGAAAGAGAATACCTTTGCCGCGACTTTGGTGAATCAAGCCTGCAAGAACAGCCGAACAAATACTGACTGGGAGTTGCTCAAACCGTACGTCAATGTTTTGAGCGGACTGCACGAAGAGCGCGTTCGTGAGGTGATTCTTGCGATCAATACGATCTTTTATCCTCCCTACAGCAGACTCTCCCTCAGCAACCGCGAATACCTTGGCCCGGAAATGCAGCCTTTCTGGG